>CAYYZI010000141.1:0-7102 GCA_964475675.1 uncultured Geminicoccaceae bacterium | reverse complement strand
GAGCTCGGGGTCGGCAAGACCGCCTTCGCGCGGGCCCTGATCCAGAGCCTGGCCGGGGCCGAGATCGAGGTGCCGAGCCCCAGTTTCACGCTGGTGCAGCGCTACGAACTGCCGGGCCTCACCGTCACCCATGCCGATCTCTACCGTCTCGGCGCGCCGGAGGATCTGCAGGAGCTGGACCTCGAGGAGGCGCTCGAAGAGGGAGCGGTGCTGGTCGAGTGGCCGGAGCGCGCCGAAGAGATGCTGCCCCCCGATCGCCTCCGCCTGCGTTTTTCCTTCGCGCCGGCCGGCGGCGAGGAGGCGCGCGAGCTGGTGATCGAAGCGGGACCTTCCTGGCGGGATCGGCTGCCCGCATTGCTGGCGGAGAGGACCGATGCCCGCTAGCGGTTTTCCGCCGCCCGGCGTCTACACCATTCCGCCGCATCTGCCGTTCCTGGGACTGCTGGCCGAATCGCTGCTGGCCGCGGGGGATGCGGAACTGGCCGCGACCACCCTCCTGCTTCCCTCGCGCCGCACCTGCCTCGCCTTTCGCGAGACCCTGCTGGAGAAGGCCGGTGGGCGCGCCATCCTGCTGCCGCGGCTGCTGCCGGTGGGCGAGCCCGACGAGCCCGAGGTTCTCCTCGACGGCACCGTCGAGAGTGCCCTGCCACCGGCCATCGACCCGCTGCATCGACGCCTGCTGCTGGCCCGGCTGCTGCGCGCCGGGCAGGAGGTGCCGGTGGAGCAGGCGGTGCGGTTGGCCGATGCCCTCGCCCGCTTTCTCGACGAGGTGCAGACCGAGGAGGCCGATCTCTCCGGGCTCGCCGGTCTGGCGCCTCTCGAATTCGCCGAACACTGGCAGGATCTGCTGAAGTTCCTGCAGCTCCTGAGCGAGGTCTGGCCCCCCGTGCTGGCGTCCCGCGGGGTGCTCGATCCGGCCGATCGCCGTCGCCGCCTGCTCGATCTGCAGGCCGCAGGCTGGCGCGCGAGGCCGCCGCCGGGGCGGCTGGTGGCCGCCGGCATCTCCGGCAGCATCCCCGCCGTCGGCCGGCTGCTCGCCGTGCTGCGCGAGATCGGCGGCTGGGTGATCCTGCCCGGTCTCGATCGGGATCTCGACAGAGAAAACCGGGCCGCCGTACTCGCCGATCCCACCCATCCCCAGAACGGGCTGGCCCGCCTGCTCGAGGTGATGAAGACCGAGCCCGAGGCGGTACGCCTCTGGCCGGCCGCCATCGGCTGCGAAGAGGGTGTGGCCGCCCGTGCCGGGCTGTGGCGCGAGGCCATGCGGCCCGCCGGCACCAGCGAGCAATGGAGCCGCAATCCCCGTTTCGCCGAGGCGGCGCTGCGCGGTCTCGGCCTGATCGAAGCGCCGGATCTCGCCCGCGAGGCGATGGCCATCGCCGTCCGCCTGCGCGAGGCGCTGGAGACACCGGGCAAACGCGCGGTGCTGGTGACCACCGACCGCAATCTGGCGCGGCGGGTGGGCGCCGAACTGCAGCGCTGGCAGATCCCGGTGGAGGACAGTGCCGGCATCCCGCTGGACCAGTCGCCGCCGGGCAGTTTCCTGCTGCTGACCGCCCATCTGCTGGCCGAAGGGGCGGCACCGGCGCGGCTGCTCGCGGCCTTCAAGCATCCGCTGGCGATGGCCGGCGATGCCGGTGCCTTCCGCCGCCGGGTGCGGGCGCTGGAGCGGCTGCTGCTGCGTGGGCCGCGGCCCTGCAGCGATCTCTCCGAACTGCGCCGTGCCGTGCTCCGGCGCGCCCGGCTCGCCGAGCAGCAGGAGGGCGAGCGGCGGCAGCGCGCCTGGCCGGTACCGGTGGCGGCGGAGGAGCTGCTGGCCTGGCTCGACCGCATCATCGCCCACGCCGCTCCCTTTGCGCGGCTCGCCGAACGGGGTAGCGCGCCGCTGTCCGATCTCCTCGAGGCCCATCTCGGCTTCGCCGAGTTCCTGGCCGCCGATGCCACCGGCAACCCCGATGCGCTCTGGGCGCGGGAAGCGGGGCGGCGGGCGAGTGCCTTCCTGGTCGAGCTCGGCTCCGCCGCCGGCGAGATCGGCGATCTGCCGGTGGCCGCCTACCCCGCGCTGCTGGCGGTGCTGATGGGCGCCGAGACGGTGCGGCCGCAGCGCCCCGGACATCCGCGCATCGCCATCCTGGGGCAGTTCGAGAGCCGCCTGCTGCAGGCCGATCTGGTGATCATCGGCGGGCTCAACGAGGGGCACTGGCCGCGCGTCATCGATGGCGGTCCCTGGCTCAACCGGCGCATGCGCGAGGCGCTCGCGCTGCCCCCGGTCGAGCAGCGCATCGGCTTCGCCGCCCACGACTTCGTTCTGGTGGCCTCCGCGCCCGAGGTGGTGCTGACCCGTTCGGCCAAGGACGAGACCGGATCGCCCACCGTCCCCTCGCGCTGGCTGCAGCGCCTGCGCGCGGTGCTCCAGGCCGCCGGCATCGATCCGAAGGCACTGGAGCGTCCGGCGCTGCTCGACTGGGCGATGCGGCTAGACCGTCACGACGGACCCGCGCGCCCCTGGCCACGACCGGCGCCGCGGCCGCCGGCATCGGCCCGACCGAAGACCTTCTGGGCCTCGGATATCGAGCATCTGATGCGCGATCCCTACCGTTTCTATGCCCGCCGCATTCTCGGCCTGGAGCCGTTGGAGCCGGTCGATGCCGATCCGGGTGCGGCCGAGCGCGGGCTGATCGTCCATGAAGCGCTCAAGCGCTTCGTGCGCCGGCATCCGGACGAACTGCCCGAGGACGCGCTGCAGCGGATCCTGACGATCGGCGGCGAGCTGTTCGCGGAGCTCGCGGAACGTCCCGACGTGATCGATCTCTGGTGGCCCCGTTTTCGGCGCATCGCCGCCTGGTTCGTCGATCTCGAACGTCGCCGGCGGCCCGGGCTCGCCGCCATTGCCACCGAAGTCGTCGGCGAACTCTCCCTGGCCGCCGGCAGCGGTCGCATCCTCCTGCGGGCCCGCGCCGACCGCATCGAACGGATGCAGGACGGCCGGCTGGAGGTGATCGACTACAAGACCGGCAATCCGCCGAAGAAGCAGGAGGTGATGGCCGGCTTCGCCCCCCAGCTTCCCGTGGAGGGGCTGATCGCCCGCGCAGGCGGCTTCGCCGATCTGTCGGGCCCGGTCGCCGGCCTCTCCTACTGGCGCCTCGCCGGCGACGAGAGAAGCGACGAGATCCGCACCGTCGCCGACGGCGAGAAGGTGCAGGAGATCCTGGATATGGCGGAGCGTGGGCTGCCGCGTCTGCTGGCCCATTTCGCCGATCCGGCGACCGCCTATCTTCCGGTGCCGCGACCGGAGCTGGCGGCGCGGTACAACCCCTTCGACCATCTCTCCCGTCGTCAGGAATGGTGGGGAGGCGAAGGAGCCGGGGAGGACGGAACGTGAACGAGCCGCCCACTCCCGAGCAGCGGTCTGCCGCCGACCCCGGCGCCTCGGTCTGGGTCACGGCCAATGCCGGAACCGGCAAGACGCGGGTGCTCTCGGACCGGGTGCTGCGGCTGCTGCTGGACGGCGTCGATCCCGAGAGCATCCTGTGCATCACCTTCACCAAGGCCGCCGCCGCGGAAATGATCGGCCGCATCGAGGAAAGCCTGGCCGGCTGGGCCACCGAGCCGGAAGAGGAAAGGCTCGCCGCCGGGCTCGAGCGCCTGCTGGGCGAAACGCCCTCGGCCTCGCAGATCCGACGGGCGCGACGCCTGTTCGCCCGGGTACTCGATCTTCCCCGTGGCCTGCCGGTGATGACCATCCATGCCTTCTGCACCCAGCTCCTGCGCCGCTTTCCCGTGGAAGCCGGCATCGCCCCCCATTTCGAGACGATCGACGAGCAGAGCCGTGCCGAGCTGGTTCGCGAAGCCCGCGAACAGATGCTGACCCGGATCCGCGCCGCCAAGGGCAGGGGTGCGCTCCCCGAGGCCCTCGAGCGTCTGGCCGTCTGGCTGCCGGATTCGGAGTTCCAGCACACCCTCGACTCGCTGATGGCGGCCCGCATCCGACTGCTCCGTGCCTGCGAGCGATGCGGCGGTGTCGAGGGGCTGCTGGAGGCGGTGCGCGGTCATCTGGAAGTGACCGAGGATCCCGACGAGCCGCCCGAAATCGTGGCCGAGGCGATGGAGCGTTCCGGCTTCGATGCCGAGGGACTGCGGAAGGCCGCAGAGAAGCTGGCCCAAGGCGGAGCCGAAGACCGGCAGAGGTCGGAGCGCATCCTGCGATGGCTGGAGGGCAATCATCCCGACCCGGTGGCGGCCTTCCACGACTACAAGCTCGCGTTCCTCACCCAGAAAGGGGAGGGACGAAAGCGGCTGGCCAGCTCGCGCGTGCCCGATCTCGAGCCTGTCGAGCGCATCCTGCGGCAGGAGCAGACCCGTCTGCTGCATGTCGAGGATCGGATCCGCAACCTGCTCACCTGGCGACGCAGCGAAGCCCTGCTGCGCCTCGGTTTCGCCGTCATCGAGGAATACGAGGCCCTCAAGCGCCGGCGCGCGGCACTCGATTTCGAGGACCAGATCGACCGCGCCCGCCGGCTTCTGGAAAGCAGCGTCGACTGGGTGCGTTACAA
Source organism: uncultured Geminicoccaceae bacterium (assembly GCA_964475675.1). Classification (GTDB taxonomy): domain Bacteria; phylum Pseudomonadota; class Alphaproteobacteria; order Geminicoccales; family Geminicoccaceae; genus JALSRW01. The sequence continues at coordinate 2,549 of CAYYZI010000141.1, read as the reverse complement.
GCTGGACACGGCGATCGAGCATGTGCTGGTCGACGAGGCCCAGGATACCAATCCCGACCAGTGGGCGATCGTCGAGAAGCTCACCGAGGAGTTCTTCGCCGGCGAGGGCACCCGTGATCGCCCGCGCACCCTGTTCGTGGTCGGCGACGAGAAACAGAGCATCTACAGCTTCCAAGGCGCCGATCTGGCCAACTTCCTGGCGGTGCGCGAGCGGCTGCGGGAGCGCGCGAAGGACGCCGCACTTCCCTTCACCCGGGTCGGCCTCACCCGCTCCTTCCGCTCCACGGAAGCGGTGCTGGCGACCGTCGATGCGGTGTTCGCCGATCCTCTGGCGCGCCAGGGCGTGGTCGCCGGAGAGGAGGAGCTGCGGCACGAGAGCCATCGCCGGGGCGAGGCCGGACTGGTCGAGCTGTGGCCGCTGCTGCAGCTCGAAAAACCGCCGCAGGAAGACGATCCCTGGCCGCTGCCGGACGCGCCGCGCGTTCTGCCGGAACCCGAACGGCTGCTCGCCCGCCGCATCGCCGCCACCATCCGCGGCTGGCTCGATCGTGGGGAGATGCTGGAAGGCCGCGGCCGGCCGGTGCGTCCCGGCGACATCATGATCCTGGTCTCGCGGCGCGGCGTCATTCAGGAGCTCCTGGTGCGGGCCCTGAAGATGGCGGAAGTACCGGTGGCCGGCGTCGACCGCATGGATCTCGGCGAACATCTGGCGGTCGAGGATCTGGTGGCGCTGGGACGGGTGATGCTGCTGCCGGAGGACGATTACAGCCTCGCCTGTCTCCTGAAGAGCCCGCTGGTCGGTCTCGACGAGGAAATCCTGTTCCGCCTCGCGCATGGGCGGGAGACGGCGAGCCTGATGGAACGGCTGCGCGCCTTCGCCCGCGGTGACGGCGAGAGCTCGGCGGTGGGACGGGCCTACCGGCGGATCGAGGAATGGCTGCGACGCGCCGACTTCATGCCGCCCTTCGAATTCTATGCCTGGATCCTCGGTGCCGATGGCGGCCGGCTGCGTCTCCTGGAGCGGCTCGGTCCCGACGCCGCCGAGCCCATCGAGGCCTTCCTCGGCCAGACCCTGGCCTACGAGGAGGGCCATCCTGCCTCCCTCGAGGGCTTCCTGCACTGGTTCGCATCCGGCTCCCGGACCCTGCGAAGAGATCCCGAGAACACCGGCGACGCGGTACGGGTGCTCACCATCCACGGCGCCAAGGGGCTGGAAGCGCCGATCGTCTTTCTCGCCGACGCCGGACCGCATCAGAACCGCAGTCGCGACCGGCTGATCTGGGTGCCGGACGAGAAGGGCGGCATGGCGCTGCCGCTGTGGCGGATGCCGACAGCCGAACGTCCGCCGCGCCTCGCCGATGCCGTGGCCCGGGAGAAGGAAGCCGAGGAGGAGGAAAGCCGGCGGCTCCTTTACGTGGCGCTGACCCGCGCCGCCGACCGGCTCTATGTGACCGGCTGGCTGTCGACGAAATACAGGGAAGCGCCGGCGGATTGCTGGCATTCTCTGGTGCGGCGCGGATTGGAGAGACTGCCCGGGGTGGAGCGCATGCCCTGCCGGCTGGGAGAGGGCTTCCGCGGCGGGATCCTGCGCTATCGAAGCGGAGTGGCGACCGCTGCCGGGGCGGAAAAGGCGGCACCGGTGCCGGTCGCCGCCTCCCTGCCGGCCTGGCTCGGCCGGCCGGCACCGGCGGAAGCGGCGCCGCGCCGGCGTGCCCCGGCCGCGACGAGCGAGGAGGAGCCGGCAGTACATCCTCCCAAATCCGCACGCGAGCAGCGCCGTTTCCGGCGCGGACTCGCCATTCACAAGCTCCTGGAGCTGCTGCCCGGCCTGCCGGAGCCGGAGCGTGCGGCCGCCGCCCGGCGGATTCTCGCAGCACTGGTTCCCGAGCTGGACGAAAGCGAGCGGCACCGCATGTACGAGGAGGCGGCCTCGGTCATGGCCAGGCCCGAGCTCGCACCTCTGTTCGCCCCCGGTGCCCGCGCCGAGCAGGCGATCGCCGGCCGCTTCGAGGGCCTGCCGGTGATCGGCGTGGTCGACCGTTTCGCGGTGACCGACCGGCAGGTGCTGCTGGCCGACTTCAAGAGCCATCCCGAACCGCCGCCGCCGGGCCGCATGCCACAGGTCTATCTCCGCCAGATGCGCGCCTATGCGCGCATCCTCTCGGAACTCTATCCGGGCCGCGAGCTGCGGGCGGCGATCGTCTGGACGGCCGCGCCGCGCGTCGATTTCCTGCCCCCGGAGACGCTGTGAGACGCCGTGCCGCGGCTCCGTCTGCGGTGCTTGACGGCGCTGCCGGCGGGCGCCTATCGTCCGGCGCCGGTCGAACCGGTCGAGCCCCCAACGCGGACCGAGATGGAAGGGATGCATGAGCGACATCATCCACACGAGCGACACGTCCTTCGAGAAGGACGTCCTCAAGTCCGACAAGCCGGTGCTGGTCGACTTCTGGGCCGAGTGGTGCGGACCGTGCAAGATGATCGCTCCGGCGCTCGAGGAGATCGCCGCCGAGATGGGTGACCGCATCCGGGTGGCCAAGGTGAACATCGAC
>CAYYZI010000140.1:0-7125 GCA_964475675.1 uncultured Geminicoccaceae bacterium | reverse complement strand
GGCGATCCGAACGCGGTTCGCGGCCTGGTCGCCGACCGCTGCGCCCGCTGTCACGAGGTGCCCGGCGCCAAACCGCCGCGGGTCGAGGGGATCGCACCCCCGAGCTTCCTGCAGATCGCCCGCAATCCCGAGATCTATACCGAGGCGCGGTTGCGCAAGTTCCTGCGCCGGCCGCACTGGCCGATGCAGGCCTTCATCCTGTCACCGCGGGACATCGACAATCTGGTGGCCTATTTCCGGGCGCTCGGCGAGTCCTGAGCCGGTCTTCAGCCGACGATTTCGATTTCCGAGAAGAAGAAGGCGATTTCCCGCACCGCGGTCTCGGTACTGTCCGAGCCGTGCACCGAGTTGGCCTCGATGTTCTCGGCGAAATCCTTGCGGATGGTTCCGGGCTCGGCCTGGGCGGGGTCGGTGGCACCCATCACCTCGCGGTTGCGCGCGATCGCGTTCTCGCCTTCCAGCACCTGCACCACCACCGGCCCGGAGGTCATGAAGCTGCACAGGGAATCGAAGAAGGGGCGCTCGCGATGCACGGCATAGAAGGACTCCGCCTGCTCGCGGCTCAGCCGCAGGCGCTTTTGGGCCACCACCCGCAGGCCCGCCCGCTCCAGGCGGTCGATGATGGCGCCGGTGAGGTTGCGGCGGGTCGCATCGGGCTTGATGATCGAAAGGGTACGCTCGATAGCCATTCGGTTCTCTCTCGCTCGCATGTTCCGCCCGGCTCGTTTTCCGCATCACGGACGGCCGGGCCGGCGCGCTTATAGCCGTCCACCGGGGCGAGGCAAAACGCGGCGCATCAGCGCGCCTGCTGCCAGCCGCCCCTTTCGTCCTGCTGCCAGTAGACCAGCGCGTGACCGGCAGCGCGCGCGGCGCGCCAGCGCTGCCTGGCGGCGGCCACCGCCTCGGGGTCGTTGCCGTCGAACATGTCGAGACAGCGGGCGAAATCCTCGAGCCCCTCGGCCGACGCGCCATGGACCAGGACCAGGACGGTGGCGGCGTTGGGGTTTTCGAGACCGGTGGTGAGATAGATCGGCTGCCGCTCGGCGAAACCGTCGGCCTGGCTGCCGTGCGGCAGGAAGGAATCCCGCCGATAGGTCCAGAGCGCGCGATTGAGGAGTTCGAGCTGCTCGCGACCGCCGACCCGCACCACCACGCGGTGGCCGGCCGCCAGCACCTTCTCCAGAAGACGCGGCAGCGCCTCCTCCACGCTGCTGCGGGTCAGATGGTAGAACCCGACCTGCAAGCCGGCCTTTCCCCCGGTCACTTCTCCTCGAACTTCAATGCCACCAGCCGGTCGAGCAGGCGCACCCCGAACCCGGTGGCCCCCTTGCGCACCAGCGCCAGATCGCGGCTGCTCCAGGCGACCCCGGCGATGTCGAGATGGGCCCAGGGCCGCTCGCCGACGAAGGCCTTGAGGAACACCGCTCCGGCGATGCTGCCGGCCTCGCGGCCGCGCCCGACATTCTTGAGATCGGCGATGTCGGACTCGATGTGCTTCTCGTAGGGCTTGTCGAGAGGCAGGCGCCACAGCAGCTCGCCCACTTCCTCGCCGGCCTGCTGCAGGGTCTCGGCGAGGGCATCGTCGCTGGCGAACAGGCCGGCCCGCTCATGGCCCAGCGCCACGATCACCGCTCCGGTCAGGGTCGCCAGATCGACTACCGCGCGCGGCCGGAAACGATCGCAGGCATAGGCCAGCACATCGGCCAGCAGCAGCCGCCCCTCGGCATCGGTGTTGATCACCTCGATCGTCTTGCCGCTGTAGGCCCGCACCACGTCGCCCGGCCGCTGGGCAGTGCCCGAGGGCATGTTCTCGGCGAGGCCGATGATGCCCACCACATCGGCGGCCGCCCGCCGCTGGGCGAGCGCGCGCATGGCCCCGACCACCGCCGCCGCTCCGGCCATGTCCCATTTCATGTCCTGCATGCCGCCCGAGGGCTTGAGCGAAATGCCACCACTGTCGAAACACACGCCCTTGCCGACCAGGGCCACCGGGGCCTCCTGCTCCGCCCCCTTCCAGCGCATCACCACGACATGGGGCGGATGGGCGCTGCCCTGACCGACCGCCAGCAGGGCGCGCATGCCCAGCCTCTCGAGATCGGCGGGCTTGAGCACCTCGACCTCGACGCCGACCTCGCTCAGGGATTCGCAGATCTGCGCGAAGCTCTCCGGATACAGCACATTGGCGGGCTCGCTCACCAGATCGCGGGTCCAGGCCACGGCACGGGCCAGCCCCCGCGCCCGGGCCAGCGCCTCGCCAGCCGCAGAGGTGCTCAGGAAACGCAACCTGGCCAGCGGCTTCTGGCCGTCCTCCTCGTCCTCCTCGCGGCGGCGGTACTTGTCGAAGCGATAGGCGCGCATCTCGGCACCCAGGGCCATGGCGGCGATCGCCGCGTCCTCGGCCATGCCCAGCTCGAGCCCGGCCGGCGAGGCGACCACCGCCTCCTCCACCCGGTCGGCTTCGAGCTGCTTGACGATCGCCGCGCCCAGCTCCTCCAGGTCCCGCGCCTTCAGCCCTTCCGGCTTGCCGACCACCGCCACCAGCAGGCGATCCAGCCGCAGCCCGGCCGGCAGAGCCAGTGACACGATCCGGCCGTGCCGGGGCTTGCCGCCCAACAGCCGGAGCGCGCGGGACACCACCTTCTCCCCGTCCAGCGACGCGGCTGCCGCCGACAGCGCGCCGTCCGTACCCGCGAGCACGACGACCACGCCCTGCTCGGGCAGCGCCTCATGCGCGACCGAAATCTCCACCACTGGGCAGTCCCTCCTTTTTCTTCCACCGGTTCGGCGACCACGGCTCTTTCGCACCGCCGCCGCCTCACTATAGTGCTGCCCAGCGGCACCGGCGAGACGCTGTTTGGTGCAATCTCGATCCGGACCGCAGCGCGGCATCCTTGCTCACAATCCAACTGGCGCAGCCAGACCAGGCAATGATGGGCAGCAGCATTCCTTTCCGGCGCGTGGGCCGGCTGGCGGCGGCGGGGCTCGTCGCCATCGTTCTGGGGCTGGCCGGGGGCGCGGCCGCCCAGCCGGCGGTGTCGGCCGCCGTGCGGCAGGACGGGCCGCTCCTGCTGGAAGCGCGGCAGATCGTCTACGATTTCGCCCGCCGCGTGGTGATCGCCCGCGGCAAGGTCGAGCTCACCTACCGGGAGCAGGTCCTGCTGGCCGACGAGATCCGCTACGACCAGACCGCCGACACGGTGGTCGCCACCGGCAACATCGTGCTGATCGACGCCGGCGGCGAGGCGGTCTTCGCCGAGAGGCTGGAGCTCACCGGCGACTTCAAAAAGGGCTTCATCGAGCATATCCGGGCGAGGCTCGACGAGGAGACGCGGATCGCCGCCAATCTCGGGGTGCGCACCGAGGGCCGTTACAACATCTTCGAAAAGGCCGTCTATTCGCCCTGCCCGATCCAGTGCAGCAGTCGCGACGGCGGCCCGTTCTGGCAGATCCGCGCGCGCCGGGTGGTGCACGACCAGAAGGAGCGCACTCTCACCTACTACGATGCGGTGCTCGAGATCCTGGGCGTGCCGGTCGCCTACACCCCCTACTTCCAGAACCCCGATCCCACGGTCGAACGCAAGAGCGGCTTCCTGGCACCCAGCATCGGCGCCGACACCGAACTCGGCCTGACCCTCGAGACACCCTACTACTACACCCTCGCGCCCAATCGCGACCTGACCGTGACCCCGCTCTTCTCGACCAAGCAGGGGCTCATGCTCAAGGTCGAGGGACGCGATCTCGAGACCTTCGGGCGTACCGACATCGAGGCCAGCGCGACCTATGCCGAAGGCTACCGGCGCGATTCCGGCGACGATCGCAACCGCGATTTCCGGGGCCACATCAAGGGCAAGGGCCGCTACGCGGTCAGTACCACCGACCAGGCCGGATTCGAAGTCGCGCTGTCCAGCGACAACACCTATCTCGATGCCTACGGGCTCGGCGACGACGATGTGCTGACCAACCGGCTCTACTACGAGCGCTACGAGGGACGCCGCTATGCCACCCTCAACGCCTACGGCTTCCAGGGCCTGCGCGAGAGCGACGACCAGGGAACCATCCCCTTCGCCCTGCCGCTGGCCGAATACCACCAGGTCAGCGGCCCGCTGGTGCTGGGCTCGTACTGGACCCTCGATGCCGGCGCCCTCGCCCTCACCCGCACCGAGGGTCTCGACACCCAGCGGCTGACCACCGAACTGGGCTGGGAGCTGCCCTATCTGGGTGCGATCGGCGATCTGTGGCGGCTGCGCCTGAGCCTGCGCGGCGACGTCTACCGCACCGATGGCGATCCCCGGAATTTCGGCGCCAGCGGCGGCAGCAACACCACCGGACGTCTCCTGCCCAGCGCCTATCTCGGCTGGAGCTGGCCGCTGGTCGGCCAGGCCGGTTCCTGGCAGCAGCTCGTGGAACCGGTCGCAGCACTGATGATCGACCGCAGCGACGGCAACGATCCCGACATCCCCAACGAGGACAGCCAGTCCTTCGAGTTCGACGAAACCAACCTGTTCGAGCCCAGCCGCTTCACCGGCATCGACCGGGTGGAGCAGGGAACGCGGCTGGCCTACGGGGTGCGTGCCGCCGCCCTCGGTCCGGGGGCGTTCCGGGTGAGCGGCGTGCTCGGCCAGCTCGTCGATCTGTCCGGCAACAACGAGACCCCCCCCAACAGCGGCCTCGAGGGACGGTTTTCCGATTTCGTCGGCCGCCTCGACCTGCGCCCGGGTCCCTATCTCGACCTCAGCTACCGCTTCCGCTTCGCGGCCGACGATCTGGTGTTCCGCCGCAACGACGTGATCGTCTCCTTCGGGCCGCCGCGACTGCGCTTCCGGATTTCCTATCTCGAGCTCTCCGACGAGCCGCTGCCGGACATCGACCGCAACCGCAAGGAGATCGTGGCCGCGGTGCGCATCGGCCTCACCGACGAACTCAGCATCGGCGCCCAGACCCGCCGCGATCTCACCGAGAACGAGACCATCGCCAGCAGTGGCGCCCTCATCTACCGCAACCCCTGCTTCGTCTTGACCGCGGGCATCGAGCGACGATTTACCTCCAAGGGTGAGCTCAACGACGAGACCACCTTCACGCTGCGCATCGGATTCGCCGGTCTCGGCGACATCAGTACCTCCACCTCGCTCGAGGAAGTGCAGTAGGCTCTACTGGCGGTAACGGAGAAAAGGGCCCGGAATGTTCCACTACCTGTGCCGTACGCTGTTGCTGGCAGCGGCTCTGCTGATCGGTTTCCAGCCCGCGGGCAGGGAGGCGGCGGCGCAGACGCCGCTGCGCATCGCGGCGATCGTCAACCAGGACGTCATCACCCTCCAGGACCTGCTGGAGCGCCTCAACCTCGTGCTGCTGGCGAGTGGTGCCGAAAACAGCGAGGAGGCGCGCGCCCGGCTCGGGCCGCAGGTGCTGCGCACCTACATCGACGAGACCCTCAAGCTGCAGGAAGCGCGACGGCTGGGCATCACCATCTCCGACCGGGAGCTGCAGCAGGCACTGGCCGGCGTCGCCTCGCGCAACGGCATGACCCTCGATGCGCTGCTCGATCTGCTGAAGCAGCGCGACATCGGTCTGGACACGCTGGAGCGGCAGATCCGCGCCGAGCTGGCCTGGGCACGGGTGATCGCCCGCCAGATCCGGCCCAGGGTGGTGGTCTCCGAGGAGCAGATCACGCTCGCCCTGGCCACCCGCGAGGAGCGTGGCACCGAGGAAGTGCTGCTGTCGGAGATCGTTCTGCCGATCTACCGCCCGGACCAGGAGGCGCAGGTCCTGGAGGACGCCCGGCGGATCATCGAGGCGGTCAGGAGCGGTGCCGATTTCGGCGCTCTGGCCCGCCAGGTGTCGGTCGCCGCCAGCGCCGGGGCGCGCGGGGATCTGGGCTGGGTGACGGTGTCCAATCTGAACGACAATGTGCGGCCGATCATCGAGAGGCTGGAGGTCGGCGTGCCCTCGGAGCCGGTGCGCACGGCCAATGGCATCCAGATCTTCCTGGTCCGCGACCGCCGCACCAGCAGCGTCGCCAGCACCGGCAACGACCTCGTCGAGCTCGCCCAACTGGTGGTGCCGCTGCGAGCCGACGCCACCGAGGAGGAAACACGCCGGGCGCTGCGCGAGGCCGAGGCGGTGCGCCCTCGCCTGCGAGCCTGCGAGGATGCGGCGGTGATCGCCCGCGAGCTCGATGCACCGGCCTCCGGACCGCTCGGCTGGATGACGCTCGCCGAACTGCCGCCGCAATTCGCGGCCGAGGTGGCCAAGCTTCCGGTAGGAGCGGTCACCCCGCCACTGCGCGGGCCGCTCGGCATCCATCTTCTGGTGCTGTGCAATCGTGGCGGTGCCGAGGGCAAACGCCAGCAGGTCCGTCTCGAGCTGGAACGGGAGCAGGTGCAGCGGCTCGCCAACCGCTATCTGCGCGATCTGCGCAAGTCGGCCTACATCGAAATCCGGCTGCGCTGACGATCGCCCGCGGATGACCGAACGCGCGGCGCTCCGGCCGCAGGATCTGGCGCAACGCCACGGAATCACCGCCGACAAGCGGCTGGGGCAGCATTTCCTCTTCGATCCGGCGATCCTCGACCGCATCGCCGCCGCCGCGGAGCCGCTCGAAAACAGCCGGGTGCTGGAAATCGGCCCCGGCCCGGGAGGTCTGACGCGGGCGCTGCTGCAGCGGAATCTCGCCGAACTGGTGGCGGTGGAGCGCGATCCGCGCTGTCTCGCCGCGCTCGCCGAACTGGTCGAGGCGGCCGACGGCCGGCTGCGGCTGATCGCCGCCGATGCCCGGAAGGTACGACCCGAGGAGATCGCCGCCGGCGGCCGGCTGATCATCGTCGGCAATCTGCCCTTCAACATCGCCACCCAGCTCCTGCTGGGCTGGCTGCACGCGCTCGATGCGGTCCGCCACATGGTGCTGATGTTTCAGAAGGAGGTCGCGCAGCGGCTGGTGGCGCCGAGCGGCAGCACGCATTACGGGCGCCTGTCGGTGCTGACGCAGCGCCTGTGCCGGGTGGAGCGGCTGTTCGATCTGCCGCCGGGCGCCTTCACGCCGCCCCCCCGGGTACATGCCAGCCTGGTGCGGCTCACCCCCCGCACCGACCGTCCGCCGGCGGCGCTGCTCGCCCGCCTCGAGCAGGTGAC
>CAYYZI010000139.1:0-7130 GCA_964475675.1 uncultured Geminicoccaceae bacterium | reverse complement strand
CCCGTCGCGCACGCGGGTGACCTCGCCGCGGAAGGAATCCGAGCTGGTGACGCCCTCCCCCGCCGAGACCAGGGCGAGCAGAAGGCCGATTGCGGCCAGCGCCGCGAGGCGCCGCATGAGGCGTTCCATCCGGTTCAGGATCCGGTTCATGGATTGTTTGGCTCCAGGCTAGTGGCGACGGCCCGGAACCTCCAGCAGCATGTGATGTGCTGCGTACCATTTTACGCACAAAAGAGGGGGATGGTTCTGCTTCGTGGCCCGGAAGCCACAGGGAAATTCTCTACTGTGGCTTAACACACAGCCGCGAACCGGCTACATTTCCACGATAGCGGTCGCAACCCGCGGCGGCCGAGCGACACGCCCCGCGAGAGGGCGCGGATCCGGGAGGAAGAGAATGGTCACGTCGCGGCACAAGCTGGTTCTCTCCAGCGGACGCTTTTCCGGCACCAGCCGCGAGCAGCTCGCCGCCGCCTTCGACGCGTTCCGGGAATCCCCGCAGAAGGACCGGCTGGTCCTGCACTTCCACGGGGGGCTGGTGGACGAGACCGCCGCCGAACAGATCGCCGCCCGCCTGCTGCCCCTCTATCGCGACCGGGGCGGCGGCTGGCCCCTGTTCACCATCTGGCAGGCCGGGCTGGGCGAGACGCTCAGGAACAACTGGCGGGAAATCGTCGCCGAGGACGTCTTCCCCCGCCTCGTCGAGCGGGTCACCCAGTTCGTCTGGGGCAAGCTCGACCAGGCACCGGGCGAAAAGGGGGCGCGGGTGGCGTTGCCCAGCCGCTTCGCCGTCGAGGACGAGATCCGGGTGGCGGAGGCCGGTGAGGAGCCGCTGGCCGGCCGCGAGGCGGAGGCGGCCGCCATCGATCCCGAGCTGACCCCGGCCGAGCAGGCGCAGTTCGAGGAGCTGCTCAGGACCGATACCGTGCTGACCCGGGCGGCCGACCGGCTGGTCGCCGGGGAAGCGGTGGAACTGGCGCCCGAGCTCGAAAGGGAGGCGGCCCGGGCGCGGGCGGCGCGGGCTCCCGAGGAGCGGGGGCTGATCGAGACCGGCATGCTGATCCGGGCCGGGCTGCGGGTGCTGACCCGCACGCTGGGGCGCCTCAGGGGCAAGCGCGACCACGGCATCTACACCACCATCGTCGAGGAGACCGCCCGCGAGCTGCGGGGCGATCTGGTGGGCGGCATCGTCTGGAAACACATGAAGAAGGACACCGCCGATTCCTTCGACGGTCCCGCCGACAGTTTCGGCGGCAGTGCGCTTTTGGAGGAGATCGGCAGGCTGCACGCCGAGGGTCTGCGCCCGCGCATCATTCTGGTCGGCCACAGCACCGGTGCCGTCTACATCTGTCATCTGCTGGAGGCCGCCGCGGCCCGGCTACCCGAGGAGATCCGCTTCGAGGTGGTGTTCCTGGCACCGGCCTGCAGCTTCGCGCTGATGCAGGAGACCATCGAACGGGCCGGCGATCGGGTGGCCGCCTTCCGCTCCTTCGGCATGGAGGACAAACTGGAGAAGAAGGACCGGCTGTTCCCGCCCTTCTATTTGCGATCCCTCCTCTATTTCGTCTCCGGCGTGGTCGAGAGCGATGTGGACCTGCCGCTGGTCGGCATGCGCCGCTACCACAGCGGTGAGGAACCCTTCACCCGCGAGGCCTTTCCCGAGATCGCCAGCGTCCTCGATTTCGCCGAACGCTTCCCCGCCGCCTGGCTGTGGTCGAAGAAGGATCTCGGCCCGGGCCTCAGGACCGAGGCGGAAAAGCACGGCGATTTCGACAACGATCCGGCGACCCTCGACAGCGTCGCCAGCATCGTCGCCGCCGGGATCGCCTGATGCCTCGCGACTGGGCGCTGGTGGTCGGCATCGACCGCTACCCCAGGGCCGGGGTCGATCCGCTCGAGGGGGCGGTGGGCGATGCCACGCGCTTTCACCACTGGGTCACCCGCCCCGAAGGCGGCGGCGTCGATCCCGGGCAGGCGGTACTGCTGACCAGCCCGCGGCAGGAGGAGCCGGGCGCCATCCCGCGGCCGATGCTGGCCGAGATCGTCGGCTTCTTCGACGAACTCGCCTATCGCCTGGCCGGCGAGCCCGGCCGCCGTCTCTACATCTATCTGTCGGGTCACGGCATCTCCCCGAGCGGCCAGCAATCGGTGCGCAATGCGGCACTGCTCATGGCCAATGCCGTCAAGCCCAATCTCCTGCACAATTTTCCCGGCAACATCTGGGCCGAGGGCGTGCGCAGCGCGGCCCTGTTCCGGGAAGTGGTGCTGTTCATGGATTGCTGCCGCGATCTCCAGAACAACGCGCCGCTGATGCCCCACATGTTCGGCGAGCCGGTCGAGGACAGCAAGGATTGCTATCTGCTGGAGGCCTATGCCACCCAGTGGGCCAGCAAGGCACGCGAGCAGGCCTTTCCGCCCGACGACGAGCTGCAGGGCGTGTTCACCCATGCCCTGCTCACGGTGCTCGATGCCGGACGCATGAGTGCGGCGGTGTTCCGGGAATCGGTCGAGGCCCAGCTCACGGAGCTGCTGGCCGACCGCCACCGTGCCCAGGAGGCCGAAATCCGCTGCGCCCCCGAGGCCCGCACCCTCGCCCGGCTGGTGTTCAACGAAGCGGCCGAAGAGGCGCGGAGCCCGGTCGAGATCGCCGGGCTGGCGGCGGCGCCGGTGATCGAATTCTGGCCGGAAGGGGCCGATCAACCCGAGCAGGTGGACGTCGGCGGCTGGCGGCAGGAGGGGGGACGCTGGCAGGGAGAGCTGGCCCCCGGACAGTATGAATTGCGGCCGCCGGGCGGGCGCCCGCGCCGCCTCAAGGTGCATGCCGGCCTCGCCACCCGGCTGGAGCTGGCCCGATGAGCCACGGGCATACGGGCAGGCTCACCGTCGATGCCGGCAATCCGGCGGTGCGCATCGAGGTGCTGGACCATGCCTATCGGCTGCAGGCGAGCGGCTCGGGCCGGCTCGAGATCGAGCTGCCGACCGGGCTCTACACGGTGCGCTATGTCGCCGGTGACAGCCGCGAGGAGCGGGATGTGGCGATCCGTCCCCGGGATGCGGTGATGCTCGAGGAACCTCCGGATCTGTGGATCCGCTCGCCCTCGCCGCTGGCCCTGACGAGCACTTCGCACGAATACCACGTGGTCGCCGCGGAATGGCTGTCGCGCGCCGAGCCCGTCTCCGTCGGTACCGGCAGCCTGCTGTTCGTTTTCGTCCGCGATGTCGATCCCGGCCTGCGCAGCAACCCGATCCGGGCGCTCACCCTGTGCGATGGCCACGGCGAGAGCGTCCTGCCCCTGGGCGAGGTCAGCGAGTGCAATCCGCACGCCGGGGAAGCATCCTGGGCGGGGTGCAACATCGCGCTCGATCCCGGGTTCCATCGCCTGCGCCTCGATCGCCATGGCCGTCCGCCGATCGAGCTGCCGCTGCATCTGGTAGGCGGCTGGCAGAGCCAGCTCTTCATCCTCCGCCAGGGCGGCGAGGCCCGGATCGACGGGCGGCCCGTGCCCGATCTGCCGGGCGCCACGCAGTTCATGGTGCCCGCCGGCATGGGCTTCGAATCCCAAAGCCGTGTGCAGCGCCGCGTGCACCCCGAGGAAGCGGGTGAGGATCTGCGGCTCGCAGAGCTCGCCCGCCAGGCGCTGGCCCTCGGCAGCCCGGCCATCTCCCGCAAGGATCTGCAGGCGATGCTGTGGGGGAAATGGATGGACCCCCTGCTCGGCATCTACGGGCTGCATCTCCTGTTGATGCGGGCGGAGCCCGACCTCGAATTCGCCGCCACCATTCTCGATCGGCTCGAGGGCATCGTCGGCGATGCCCGGCACCCGGATCTCGACGCATTGGCGCTGGAAATCGGCCGACGCCGCGGCCAGCCGCGGGAACTGCCGCCCTTCGAGGGGCCGCCCATGCTGCGGCGGGGCTGGGCGGCGCTGGTCGAGGAAAGCGCCCATCAGCCGCAGCTCATGCCGCCGGGCTCGCTGTGCGATCGGATCGTCGACCGGCTCTGGGGCAGCGGCGCCTTTCTGGCTTTCGCCCGGCCGCCGGCGCGTGCGGCCGTGCCGCCCGAGACCGAAGAGGAACGATCGGCGCCCCGCCGCCTGCGCATCCGCGATCTCGGCGATGCCATCGAGATCGGCGGGGTGCGGCTGCCCAAGCGCGGCGCACCGGAGGGCGGCGAGCGCCCCGCGGCCCCCTCGCGCGGACCCCGGGGCACCGCCCCCCTTTCCCGGCTGGCCAAGAGATCCGAACTGCTGGGCTTCATCCTGGATGCGGTGCCGGCGCGCCCCCAAGGTTCGGTGCGGACCGCCCGGCGCCAGCTCGAGGTGATGCTGCGCGAGGCCGACCCTTCGGTGCTGCGCGGCCTGCTCGAGCGCCTGCTGGCCGAGCTCGAGCGACGGGCCTCCGAACTCTCCGGCTCCGGTCTCGAACCGCTCATGGCGCGGGCCCGTCTCGACGAGAAGGAACGGGCGCTCCTGATCTATCTTTCCGGCCTCGTCAGCATGCGGCGCTGGCGCAAGACACCCCCTTCCGCCGACCCGCTGGCAATTCCTGCTCTGGTGCGGCGGCTGGGCCTTCCGGCCAGCCATGTCGCGGCCGCCGCCGCCGGTCTCGCCACCCGGCTGGGCATCCTGCTCGCGCGCTGAAGGACCAAGGCTCGCCGGCACCCGTCCGGGAGGGCGGTAACGCGCCAGCAGAAGGGCAGGAGCCGACCGACCATCCACCGGTTGTCGGCGGGGCTCCTGCGGGTGGCCCCCGGTGACGGAGTTCCCAGGGTGCGGCTGTCGCCCAAGATCGTCGCGTGCCGTGCCCCTCACGGCGCGTCCGGATGCCTCGGAGCGGATCCTGCCGATCCGCCATTCGCCTCGGTATGCGTCCTGCGCCCCCCGTCTTCCATGCATGTGGAGTCCTCCCGGCATGTTCCCGTTCGTTGCACCGATGGCGCCCCCGTCCCGACCGGGCCGGGAGCGCCGCTCGAAAAAATGCGGCTGTTAACCGATCCTTTGCGATTGATGGGCAGATTGTCGCACCGACGGATTTGCAACACCATCGGAGACCAATCGCATGAACCTCGATCGTCGCGCCTTTCTCGCTTCGGCGAGCGCGTTCGCCGTTCTGTCTTCGTTGCCCGTGCGCGGGGCGGTGCCCGGTGTGTTCGAAGACAGGATCCTGTTCGGCCAGTCGGCCGCCTACGAGGGGCCCGCGAAGGCCCTGGGACGGGGCATGCGTCTCGGCATCGAGGCCGCATTCGCCGAAGTCAACGGGCGCGGCGGCATCGGCGGGCGCAAGCTCGAACTCCTCGGCTATGATGACGGCTACGAGCCGGAAAAGGCGATCGCCAACACCAGGAAGCTGATCGAGGAGGACGCCGTGTTCGCCCTCGTCGGCGAAGTGGGCACACCGACCTCCAAGGCGGCGGTTCCGGTGGCGATGGAAGCCGGTGTTCCCTTCATCGCCCCGTTCACCGGCGCCGAATTCCTGCGCGATCCGTTCAAGCGCGGCGTGGTCAATGTGCGGGCGTCCTACTTCCAGGAGACGGAGACCCTGGTCGAACGTTTCACCCGCGATCTCGGTTTCGACCGCATCGCCGTCTTCTATCAGGACGACTCCTACGGCCGGGCCGGCCGTGAAGGCGTGCGTCGCGCCCTCGAAAAGCGCGGTCTTTCCATCGTCGGCGAGGGAACCTACGAACGCAACACCACCAACGTCAAACGCGGCCTGCTCGCCATCCGCAAGAGCAAGCCGCAGGCGGTGATCATGATCGGCGCCTACAAGCCCTGCGCCGCTTTCATCAAACTGGCGAAAAAGATCAAGCTGAACGCCCGCTATGCCAACGTATCCTTTGTCGGCACCAAGGCCCTCGCCGGTGAACTGGGGTCCGCGGGCGAAGGAGTCATCATCAGTCAGGTCGTCCCCTTCCCCTGGGACAACTCGGTGCCGTTGGTGAAGACCTACCGGGCAGCGCTCGAGGCCCATGCGCCCGAGGCCGAGCCCGGCTTCGTCAGCCTCGAGGGCTACATGGCGGGACGCCTGGTGACCATGGCCCTCGAGCGGATCGCGGGCGAGCCCAGCCGCAAGAAGCTGCTCGATGCCATCTACGGCACCCGTGATTTCGATCTCGGCGGCATCACCCTCGGCTACGGCGAGGGCGACAGCCAGGGCATGGATCTCGTCTTTCTCACCGTGCTCGACGGCCGGGGAGGCGTGAATCCCGTCGAAACGCTGGCCAGTTGATCTCGCGCCCCGGGGGATCGTTCATGTCTTTCTGGAAAATTCCCCTGTTCGGTCCGGCTCCGGCCCCTACCGGTCGGGGCCGGGCCGGCCTCGCTTTCCGCCTCCAGCTCGCCTTCGCGAGCATCGCCCTGCTGACGGTCCTGGGGGCGGTCGGCACCTTCCTGCTGTTCGGCCGAATCGAGTCGGTCGTACAGCGGATGACGGCGGAGCAGGCGCCACAGGCCTTCGATATGGTGCAGCTCGAGGCGGCCGTCCGCGAGCTCGCAGCGCAGGCACCGGTGATCGCCGCTGCCCGCCAACCCGAACGTCTCGCCGAGGTTCGCCGAGCCTCGCGGCAGACCATGGAAACCCTGGCCGCACGTCTGGAGGCGGCCCCCGATTCGATACGCGCCGAGCTCGAAGGGCGCGCCGGGGATCTCCGGGCCGTGCTGAGCGAGCTCGAGAACCAGCGGGAGCAGCTCAACGCCGATATCCACTCCCTCCGCCAGCGCCTCGAACGCATGGCCGAAGCCCACAGGAAGGCACTCGAGGCCATCTCCGGCCCGGTCGATGATCTCGCCTTCGATCTGGTTCTCGGCATCGAGGGTCTGACCGAACAGCAGCCGTACGGCAGCCCCCTGGAAGGGGAAGTACGAACCCTCGTCGACGACAAATGGACCCCGATCCAGGCTCTGTTCGTGCTGCGCAGTGAGGTCAATGGCATCTACGCCCTGCTGGCCCAGGCGGCGATGACCAACGATGTGTCCATGCTGCAGCCTCTGGGTGAACGCTTCGTCGCCGCCAGCGAATCCGCCCGGACGGCGCTGGAAGACCTGCCGGCGACGCTTCGTGACCGCCTCGTCGGCGCCCTCGACGCGCTGATCGCGTTCGGGAAGGGGAAGGAAAACCTGTTCGACCGGCGTCAC
>CAYYZI010000138.1:0-7139 GCA_964475675.1 uncultured Geminicoccaceae bacterium | reverse complement strand
ATCCAGATCCGTACCCGGGAGATGCACGAGGAGGCGGAGCTCGGGGTCGCCGCCCACTGGGCCTACAAGCAGGGCGAGCAGATCACCGAGGGACGGCGCTATCGCTGGATCCGCGAACTGCTGGAAATCCTCGAGCACGCCGCCGAGCCCGACGAGTTTCTCGAGAACACCAAGCTCGACCTCTATCGGGATCAGGTGTTCTGCTTCACCCCGCGGGGCGATCTGATCGTGCTGCCGCGTGGCGCCACGCCGGTGGATTTCGCCTATGCGGTCCATTCCGAGGTCGGCGATCATTGCGTCGGCGCCAAGGTGGACGGCCGCATGGTGCCCCTCGACACCCATCTCGAGAACGGTGATCAGGTGGAGATCCTGACCAGCGCGCGGGCGGCGCCGACGCCGGAATGGGAGCGCTTCGTCGTCACCGGCAAGGCGCGGGCGCGCATCCGCCGCTATCTGCGCATCCAGCAGCGCGACTTCTTCATCGCCCGGGGACGCGAGCTGGTGCAGCGTCTGGCCAAGACCGAGCGGGTCCAGGTCACCGAAAAGCAGCTCGACCAGACCCGCCAGGCCTTCAACTACAAGAGCCTCGACGATCTGCTGGCGGCGGTGGGCGAGGGCAGGATCGCCGCCCGGCTGGTGCTCGAGGCGGCGCGGCCGGAGCTCAAGCGGGCCCGCACCGCCGCCGCCAAGGTGATCCCCTTCCCGCGCAGCCAGAAGCCGCCGCGGCCGGCGCCCGAGCCCGGCGACAGCCCGATCATCGGCCTGCCGAGCGGCATCGTCTTCCAGTTCGCGGGCTGCTGTCATCCGGTGCCGGGCGACGACATCCTCGGCGTCATCCGCACCGGCCGGCCGGTCAACATCCATCGCCGCGACTGCAAGGTGCTGGCGCGGGTCGAGGACCGCGAACACCGCTTGATCGAGCTCGGCTGGAACACCCGGGGCACGGTACCCCGCGCCTCGGCGCGGCTGCGCATCCTGGCCGTCAACCAGCCCGGCGTGCTGGGCGCCATCAGCACCATCATCGGCCAGCAGAGCGGCAACATCACCGACGTCAAGTTCGGGCGCCGCAACCCCGATCTCTACGAGCTGTTCGTCGATGTCGAGGTCGAGGGGGTGGAGCAGCTCCACCGGCTCAAGGCGGCCCTGCGGATGTCCTCGGTGGTCACCGCCGTGGAGCGCATGCGTGGCTGAGCCGGTGGTCACCGCGCCGGACGAACGGGCCGCCATCCTCCAGGAATTCCGCGCCGCCGGGGCGCTGCTCGAAGGCCATTTCATCCTGAGCTCGGGGCGGCACAGCCCGGTCTATCTGCAATGTGCCCGTGTGCTGATGGATCCGGCGCGGGCGGCGCGGCTGATCGCCCGCCTGCGGGATCCGATCGCCGCCCGGCGGCCGGAGATCGTGGTGGCGCCGGCGATGGGCGGTATCATCGTCGGCTACGAGCTGGCCCGCCAGCTCGGCTGCCTGTCGATGTTCACCGAGCGGGTCGAAGGACGGTTCGTGCTGCGGCGCGGCTTCGCCATCCCGGCCGGCGCCCGGGTGGCGATCGCCGAGGATGTGGTCACCACCGGCCTCTCCACCCGTGAATGCATCGCCTGCGTGCGCGCTCATGGCGGCGAGGTGGTGGTCGCCGCCTGCCTCGTCGATCGCAGCGGCGGCGAGGCGGAGATCGGGGTGCCTCTGGTTCCGCTCATCGCCCTCGACCTGCCGAGCTACGCGCCGGACGAGATCCCCGCCGAACTCGCCGCCATTCCGCCGGAGAAGCCGGGTTCCCGCGACCTGTCGCGGAGCTGAGGCGACCGGCGTGAGAGACTTGCGCCGCTATCAACTTGCAGTTTAATCTCTCCCGCATATTCGCAGCGGGAGAGAGAAGCATGGCGCAGGGAGCGGCCACCGGCCTGCGCACCGCGCAGGTGCAGACCATCGCCCTTCTGGGGCTCGAGGCGGTGGATGTCGAGGTCGAGGTCCAGGTCAGCGCCGGCCTGCCGGCCTTCACCATCGTCGGCCTCCCCGACAAGGCGGTGGCCGAGAGCCGCGAGCGCATCCGCGCTGCCCTCGGGGCCATGGGTCTGGCCCTGCCGACCCGGCGCATCACCGTCAATCTGGCGCCGGGCGACCTCGCCAAGGAGGGCAGCCATTACGATCTGCCCATCGCCCTCGGGCTGCTGGCGGTGATGGGGGCGGTTCCGGCGGATGCCTGCGACGGGCGCATCGTGCTCGGCGAGCTGGCCCTCGATGGCAGCATCCGCCCGGTCAGCGGCGTGCTGCCGGCGGCTCTGGCCGCCGCCCGTCAGGAGCGCGGGTTGATCTGCCCCGAGGCCTGTGGCGGCGAGGCCGCCTGGCTCGCCGATGCGGTCGAGATCATCGCTCCTTCGAGCCTGCTGCAGCTCGTCAATCACGTGCGCGGCGATCAGGTGCTGGCGCCGCCCGCGGCCGGCCTCGTCGAGGAGGCGCCCACATATCCCGACCTCGCCGATGTGAAGGGGCAGGAGACCGCCAAGCGGGCCCTCGAGATCGCCGCCGCCGGCGGTCACAATCTGCTGATGGTGGGGCCGCCGGGCAGCGGCAAGTCGATGCTGGCGGCGCGGCTCGTGGGGCTGCTGCCGGAGCTGTCGCCCGAGGAAGTGCTGGAAGTGGGCATGATCCGCAGCGTCGGCGGCCGGCTGGTCGGCGGCACGCTGTCCCGGGCGCGCCCGTTCCGGGCCCCCCATCACGGTGCCTCGATGGCGGCGATGGTCGGCGGCGGCAGCCATGTCCGGCCGGGCGAGGTGTCGCTGGCCCACAAGGGTGTGCTGTTCCTGGACGAGCTTCCCGAATTCGCCCGCAATGTGCTGGAGGCCCTGCGCCAGCCCATGGAGAGTGGTCGGGTGAGCATCGCCCGCGCCAGCCTGCATGTGACGTATCCCGCTCGCTTCCAGCTGGTGGCGGCGATGAACCCCTGCCGCTGCGGCCATCTCGACGACCCCTCCCTGGCCTGTGCCCGGGCGCCGCGCTGTGCGGCCCAGTACCAGAGCCGGATTTCGGGGCCGCTGTTCGACCGCATCGATCTCCATATCGACGTGCCGGCGGTGTCACCCCAGGACCTCGCTCTGCCGCCGCCGGCCGAGGGCAGCCGCGAGGTGGCGGCGCGGGTGGCGGCGGCGCGCGAGCTGCAGAAGGAGAGGCTGGCGGCGGCAGGGCGCTCCGATCTGGCGCTCAATGCCGAACTCGATGGCGAGCTTCTGGCCGAACTGGCTCCGCTCGCCACCGCCGCCGCCGAAATGCTGCGCCGGGCCGCCGAGCGCCTGCGCCTTTCGGCGCGTGCCTATCACCGCATCATCCGGCTGGCGCGGACCATCGCCGATCTCGACGGTGCCGAGCGCATCGGCCGGGCCCATATCGCCGAGGCCATCGCCTACCGGCGGCGGGCTCCGGCGGTGCGCTGAGACCGCAGGCCCCTTGCTCTCGGCGCGGGCTCGGCTAAGTCTCTTCCTGCCCGGCAAAGCCCAGCATCGGAGAGAGAGGAGCCATGTCCGCGCTCAGGCTCGGGGTCAACATCGATCACGTGGCGACACTGCGCAATGCGCGCGGCGGCAGCCATCCCGATCCGGTTCGCGCCGCTCTGCTGGTGCGCGAGGCGGGCGGCCAGGGAATCACCGCACATCTGCGTGAAGATCGCCGCCACATCACCGATCGCGACGTCGAGCGGCTGGCGGCCGAGTGCGACCTGCCTCTCAACCTGGAGATCGCCGCCACCGACGAGATGCTGGAGATCGCCCGGCGCATCCGTCCCCATGCCTGTTGCATCGTGCCCGAGAGGCGGGAGGAGCGGACCACCGAAAGCGGGCTCGATGTGGTCGGCGGCGAGGCCCGGCTGCGGCCCTTCGTGGCGGCCCTTTCGGAAAGCGGCGTGCGCGTCTCCCTGTTCGTCGATCCCGAGCCGCGCCAGCTCGAGGCGGCGAAGCGAGTGGGCGCACCGGTGGTCGAGCTGCATACCGGCAGCTATTGCGAGGCCGAAGGCGAGGCTCGGGCGGCCGAGCTCGAGCGGCTGGTGCGGGCTGCCGCCCTGTGCCGCGAGCTGGGTCTCGAATGCCATGCCGGACACGGCCTCACCTATGCCAATGTCGAGCCGGTGGCGGCCATCCCCGAGATTGTCGAACTCAATATCGGCCACTATCTGATCGGCGAGGCGGTGTTCGTGGGCTTCGTCGAGGCGGTGCGCACCATGCGCCGGCTGATGGACGAGGCTCGCGGCGCATGATCCTCGGGATCGGCAGCGATCTGATCGACATCCGTCGGATCGAGCGCACCCTCGAGCGTTTCGGCGAGCGTTTCACCTCGCGGGTGTTCACCGAGACCGAACGCATCAAGGCGGAGCGACGGCTGCGGCGGGCCGATACCTATGCCAAGCGGTACGCGGCCAAGGAGGCCTGCGCCAAGGCCCTCGGTACCGGCTTTCGACGCGGCGTCTACTGGCGGGACATCGGTGTCGTCAACGCCCCTTCGGGCAAGCCCACCCTGGCCCTGACCGGCGGTGCAGCCGCCCGTCTGGAGGAGATCACGCCGGCCGGAATGCGGCCGGTGATCGAGCTCACCCTTACCGACGAGCCGCCCATCGCCCAGGCCATCGTCATCATCAGTGCCGTCCCGGCGCGCTGAGAGACGGCATGGGGCACGGCTTTACCTGCGAACCGCCCTCCGTTAGGCTGAGCCGCCGCGGCCGCCGTCCGGGGCGGCACCGCACCGGGCCCGAGGGCACCCAAGAGCTGACATTCACATGGCGAAACAGATGAACAAACCCTTGAGCATGGCCGAAAAGAAGACCGGAGGCTTTCTCGAGACGGTACGGACGCTGGTCTATGCCGTCGCCATCGCCCTCGTGGTGCGCACCTTCGCCTACGAGCCCTTCAACATTCCCTCGGGATCGATGAAGCCTACCCTGCTGGTCGGCGATTACCTGTTCGTTTCCAAGTTCTCCTACGGCTACAGCCGCTATTCGCTGCCGCTCAGCCTGCCGCTCTGGTCGGGCCGCATCTTCGCCCGCATGCCGGAACGCGGCGATGTGGTGGTGTTCAAGCTGCCCTCCGACAATCGCACCGACTACATCAAGCGGGTGGTGGGCCTGCCCGGAGACCGCGTGCAGGTGAAGAGCGGCGTCGTCTGGATCAATGGCGAGCCGGCCAGGATGGAGCGGGTCGGAGAATTCTCCGAGCCGGGCAGCAGCGACCGCGGCACCGTGTATCGCGAGACCCTGCCGGGCAACGGCAGCCATCTGGTGATGGACCTCACCCCCTTCGGGCGGCTCGACAACACCGAGGTCTACGAGGTGCCGCCCGGTCACGTCTTCGTAATGGGTGACAATCGCGACAATTCTCTCGACAGCCGCGTCAACCATGTCGGCTTCGTGCCGGTGGAGAATCTGATCGGCCGCGCCGAGATCCTGTTCTTCTCGGTCGATGGCAGCGCCAACTGGTGGGAAATCTGGAAGTGGCCCTGGGCGATCCGCTACGATCGCCTGCTCCAGCCGATCGAGTGACCGCGGGCGGGATGAAGGGCCGCCGCGCCAGCGGCGGGGCCGGCAGGGTCGCGGGCCGGCGCAGCCTGGCCGAACTGCAGGAGCTGCTCGGCTATCGTTTCCGCGACGAAAGTCTGCTCGAGGAGGCGCTGACCCATGCCAGCCTCGCCGGCGAGAAGCGGCGGCGCGGGCGGCGGATGCGCAGCAACGAGCGGCTCGAGTTCCTCGGCGACCGGGTGCTCGGCCTGGTGATCGCCAGCCTCCTGCTGGAACGCTTTCCGGACGACCCCGAGGGTGCGCTGGGGGCCCGGCTCAGCCATCTCGTCAGCCGCGACCGGCTGGCCGAGGTCGCCCGCGAGCTCGGCCTCGCCGCCTGGCTGCGGCTGTCGCGTGGCGAGGAAAGCGGTGGTGGGCGGACCAATCCGACCCTGCTCGCCGACTGCATGGAGGCGGTGATCGGCGCGCTGTTCCTCGATGGCGGCCTGGAGGCGGCGGAGCGCTTCATCCGTCGCCACTGGTCGCCACGGATGGATGCCCTGAAGGCGCCGCCGCGCGATGCCAAGATGGCCCTGCAGGAATGGGCGCAGGGGCATGGTCTTTCGCGTCCCGTGTACCATCTCAAGGAGGCAGCGGGACCCGATCATGCCCCCCGCTTCCGCGTCGAGGTCTCGGTGGAGGGGCTGCCGCCGGCGGTGGGCGAAGGCGGCTCCAAGCGGGCCGCGGAACAGGCGGCTGCCCGCCAACTTCTGGAATGGATCAGGACACACAGGAATGAATGAGACAAGGCGTCGTGCCGGCTTTGTCGCCGTTCTCGGCGCGCCCAATGTCGGCAAATCGACCCTGGTGAATCGGCTGGTCGGCACCAAGGTTTCGATCGTCTCGCCCAAGGTGCAGACGACCCGCCGCCGCATCATCGGCATCACCATTCGTGGCGACAGCCAGATCATGTTCATCGACACCCCCGGCATCTTCCGCCCGCGCGGTGCCCGCCGCCTCGAAAAGGCGATGGTCGAGGCCGCCTGGGGGGCGGCCGGCGATGCCGATCTCGTGCTCGCCGTGATCGATGCCAGGCGCGGCTTCGATGCGGCCAGCAAGGCCGTCTTCACCGGTCTGGCCCGCAGCCGCGTGCCGCGCTTTCTGGTGATCAACAAGATCGATCTGGTCAAGCGTCGCGCCGATCTTCTGCCGCTCATCGACGAGGTCGCCAAGGCGGTCGATGTCGAGGCGGTGTGGCTGGTTTCGGCACAGACCGGCGATGGCTGCGAGGATCTGCTGGAGGCGGTGGCGGCGAGAATGCCGGAGAGCCCCTGGCTCTATCCCGAGGACCAGCTCACCGATCTCTCCTCGCGGGCTCTCGCCGCCGAGATCACCCGCGAGCAGGTCTTCCTGCAGCTCGAGCAGGAACTGCCCTACAGCATCACGGTGGAGACCGAGGGCTGGGCGGAAAGCCCGGACGGCAAGGAAATCCGCATCGACCAGACGATCTATGTGATGCGCGATACCCAGAAGGCCATCGTGCTCGGCAAGGGCGGGGCGACGATCAAGGCCATCGGCGGGCGGCCGCGCAAGGAGCTCGAACGTCTGTTTGAGGATAGGGTCCATCTCTTCCTGTTCGTCAAGGTGCGCGAGCGCTGGCAGGAGGATCCC
>CAYYZI010000137.1:0-7147 GCA_964475675.1 uncultured Geminicoccaceae bacterium | reverse complement strand
CCTCGCAGACCGAGATCATCTGGATGCCGAGCATCATGTTGTTGCAGATCTTGGCGGCCTGACCGGTGCCGGCGGGGCCGGCATGGATCACCGCCTTGCCCATCTTCTCCAGGACCGGCCTGGCCCGTTCGAAGGCCTCGGCCTCGCCACCCACCATGAAGGTGAGGCTGGCCGCCTCGGCGCCGGCCACGCCGCCGGAGACCGGCGCGTCGAGCATCGGGAAGCCCTGCGAACGGGCCATTTCGTGCACCGCCCGTGCGGTCTCCACATCGATCGTCGAACAGTCCACCAGAAGCGCATCCTGCGCGGCGTTGTCGAGAATTCCGCCGGCCGCCAGATAGACCTCGCGGACCTGCGGGCCGGCCGGCAGCATGGTGATCACCAGCTCGGCATCGGCCACCGCCCGGTCGAGTTCCTCCACCACCTCGAGCCCGGCGGCCGCGGCCCGGGCACGGGCGGCTTCCATCACGTCGTGGCCGCGCACCGCGAACCCCGCCTTGCGCAGATTGCAGGCCATCGGCAGGCCCATGTTGCCGAGGCCGATGAAGCCGATCCGTGTCATGTTCCTCTCCCATCCAGGCGCGGCCGGAGCCGCCTAGACATCCTCCCAGTCGCAGCGCAGATCGCCACCGGGCAGCGGCGCGAAGCAGGCCTCCACCGCCTCCTCGGGCACCGATCGGGGATCCGGCCAGGTCCATTTCGGGTTGCGGTCCTTGTCCACCAGCAACGCCCGCACCCCCTCGGCGAACTCGCGCCCTTCCAGGAAACGGTGGACGATGCGGTATTCGAGTTGCAGCGCCTCGGCGAAATCGGCGAGCCGGGCGCCGCGGCGGAGCTGGGCGCAGGTCACGCGCAGGGAAAAGGGCGATTTGCCGGCGAGGATCTCGAGCTGCTCGGCGCCGAAGCCGCTCCTGTCGTCGCCCAGGGCCTCGAGAATGGTGAACAGATCCTCGCCCGCGAACAGGGAGTCGATCCGTGCCCGCAGCGCCTCCAGTGGCGCCGGCGCGGGCTCGGGTCGCTCGCCGAGATCGCTCAGCAGCTCGCCCAGCACCGTTGCCACACGATCGGCCGGCGTTGCCGCCAGTTCCTCCTCCAGAAGCGGCAGCCGCTCGGCCGGCAGATAGTGGGTGGCGATTCCGGCATAGAGGCAGTCGGCGGCCTTCGCGCGAGCGCCGGTGAGGCCGAGATACATGCCCAGCTCGCCCGGCAGGCGCGGCAGGAACCAGCTGCCGCCGACATCGGGAAAGAAGCCGATGCCGGTCTCGGGCATGGCGAAAAGCGTGTTCTCGGTGACGATGCGGTGACTGCCATGGACCGAGATGCCGACCCCTCCGCCCATGGTGATGCCGTCGCAGAGCGCGATGTAGGGCTTGGGGAAGTTCCGGATCCGCCAGTTCATGCGGTATTCGTCGCGGAAGAAGCCGCAGGCGGCCTCCACCCCCTCGCGGTCCCGGGTCTCGATCACCTTGCGGATGTCGCCGCCGGCGCAGAAGGCGCGGCCGGGTGCCGCCCGCACCAGCACCGCGGCGACCGCCGGGTCGTCGCGCCAGGCAGCCAGCGCTCGGCTCAGGTTCCGCACCATCTCGCGGGTGAGGGCATTGAGGGCGTGCTGACGGTCGAGCACGAGGATGCCGAGAGCACCCCGGCGTTCGATGCGGATCTCGGCGGTTTCGGTCATGTCCTTCCTTGCCGTGATGGTCAATGCCGTTCCAGGAGATGGCGGGCGATGATCACCCGCATGATCTCGTTGGTGCCTTCGAGAATGCGATGGACGCGGGCATCCCGCAGCAGCCGCTCGACCTCGTATTCGCGGATGTAGCCGTAGCCGCCGTGGAGCTGCAGCGCGTCGTCGATGATGCGAAAGCAGAGATCGGTGGCGAAGCGCTTGGCCATGGCGCAGGCCATCACCGCATCGGCGGCGCCGCGATCGAGCTTGTCCGCCGCCCGCCAGACCATCAACCGCGCCGCCTCGAGCTCGGTGGCCATGTCGGCGAGGCGAAAGCGGGTGGCCTGGAAATCGGCGATGGGGCGACCGAACTGGTGCCGCTCGCGGACATGGGCCAGGGCCCGCTCGAAGGCGCTGCGGGCGGCTCCGAGCGAGCAGGCGGCGATGTTCACCCTGCCCCCGTCGAGGGCCTGCATGGCGATCTTGAAGCCCTGCCCTTCCGCTCCCAGCCGGTGTTCGACCGGCACCCGGCAATTCTCGAGGATCACCTGGCAGGTGGGCTGGGAATGCCAGCCCATCTTCTTTTCCTGGGCACCGAAGGAGAGGCCCGGGGTGCCCTTCTCGACGATCAGCGCGCTGATGCCGCGCGCCCCCTCGCCGCCGGTACGGCACATCACGACATAGAGATCGCTGCGGCCGCCGCCGGAGATGAAGGCCTTGGTGCCGTCGAGGATGTAATGGTCGCCCTCGCGCCGGGCCCGGGTCCGCAGGCTGGCGGCGTCCGAGCCGGCGCCCGGCTCGGTCAGGCAGTAGCTGGCGAACTTCTCCATGGTCACCAGATCGGGCAGCCAGCGGCGCCGCTGTGCCTCCTCGCCGAAGTGGTCGATCATCCAGGCGACCATGTTGTGGATCGAGATGTAGGCGGCGGTGGAGGTACAGGCCGCGGCCAGCTCCTCGAACAGGATGGCGGCA
Source organism: uncultured Geminicoccaceae bacterium (assembly GCA_964475675.1). Taxonomy (GTDB): domain Bacteria; phylum Pseudomonadota; class Alphaproteobacteria; order Geminicoccales; family Geminicoccaceae; genus JALSRW01. The sequence continues at coordinate 4,509 of CAYYZI010000137.1, read as the reverse complement.
TCGAGCCGGCCGAGACCGCTGCCGCCCATCTCCTCGCGCACGTAGATGCCGGCGAAGCCGAGCGCCGCCGCCTCGCGCAGCACTTCCTCGGGGAACACTTCCTCCTCGTCCCAGCGCATGGCCTGCGGCGCCATCCGCTCGCGGGCGAATTCCTGCGCCGCCGCCTGCAGCGCTGCGCGATCCTCGTCGAGTTCGAACTGCACGGTCGTTCCCCGAATTGCACCGCCGCCGAGGTACCGGGCGCGCACGAGCCCGTCAATGCGACCGCTGTGAACGCCGCCGGCCCGTTCAGCCGCGGCCGCGCAGCCGTTCGGCGACCTCCAGCGCGGCGTAGGTCAGGATGGCGTCGGCTCCGGCCCGCCTGAGGGCGAGCAGCGCCTCGTCCATGCAGGCTGCACCATCGAGCCAGCCCCGTTCGGCCGCAGCCCGGATCATCGCGTATTCGCCCGAGACATGGTAGGCGAAAGTGGGCATCCCGAAGGTGTCCTTGAGGATGCGGATGATGTCGAGATAGGGCAGACCCGGCTTGACCATCAGCATGTCGGCCGCCTCGGCGATGTCGAGGGCGGCCTCGCGCACCGCCTCGGCGCTGTTGGCCGGGTCCATCTGATAGGTCTTCTTGTCGGCCGCCCCCAGCGCCCCCGCCGAGCCCACCGCATCGCGGAACGGTCCGTAGAAGGCCGAGGCGTATTTGGCGGCATAGGAGAGCACCAGGGTGCCATCGTGACCGGCTTCGTCCAGCGCCTCGCGGATCACGCCGATGCGCCCGTCCATCATGTCCGAAGGCGCCACCACATCGCAGCCGGCCTCGGCCAGACAGACCGCCTGACGGGCCAGTGCCTCCAGGGTCTCGTCGTTGCGCACCACCCCGTCGCGGACGATGCCGTCCTGCCCGTGGGTGGTGTAGGGATCGAGGGCGACATCGCCGATCAGGCCGATTTCCGGCAGTCGCGCCTTGAGATGGCGCATCGCCCGGCACACCAGATTGTCGGGGTTCCATGCCTCCTCCCCGCCCGCGCTCTTGCGTTCGGCAGGGGTCACCGGGAACAGGGCCAGGGCGGGGATGCCCAGCTCCAGACAGCGTTCCGCGACGGCCGGCAACAGGTCGACGGAGAGGCGCTCGACCCCCGGCATGGAGCGCACCGGCTGGCGCGCATTGCTGCCCTCGAGCACGAACAGCGGCAGGATCAGATCGGCGGGATCGAGGCGGTGCTCGGCCACCAGCCGCCGGCTCCAGCCATGCTGGCGCAGGCGCCGCATCCTGATCCGCGGGAACGCTGGCTGGGGCGGGAAGAAACGCGCAAACCCGGTCAAGGCGCTGGCCTTATCGCTGGAGGTTCATGTCCAAGGATATGTAACGCTCGGGGAACCCGCAGGCAATCGCCGCGCAACCTCCCCGTTGCCGTCGCGGGCGGCGGCGATCCGCATCACATGCCCGCGAGCGGAGGTTGCTCGGGACGCCGCCGGGGACGAGAAGCTTGACATGGAGCTGCTCCGCATCCGCAGACTGCCGGCCAACGGAGAGAAAGGCCATCGCCACGAGACGGATCATGCCCGAAGGGATGCGGCAGAGACAGCTGATCGAGCGCGCTCTGCTGGCGCTCGCCCTGCTCGTTCTGCTGGTCGTGCTGGCGATCCTCGCCTACCGCATGGAGCTGCGGCCGGAAACCGTCGAGACCTTCATCCGCGAGCTCGGGGCCTGGGGTGTGGCGGCCTCCATCGCCCTGATGGTGCTGCACAGCTTCGTGCCCTTTCCGGCGGAGCTGATCGCCTTCGCCAACGGCATGGTCTACGGACCCTTCTGGGGCACCGTGATCACCTGGATCGGGGCCATGCTGGGGGCGGTGGTGGCCTTCGGTCTGGCGCGCATCGCCGGCCGCCCGCTGGTCGAGAGGATCGTCGAAAGCCGCCATCTGGAAGGTCTCGACCAGCGGATCGCCGCCGGCAGCGTGCCGGTGCTCCTGCTGGTGCGGCTGCTGCCGCTGGTGTCCTTCAATTTCGTCAATTACGGCGCCGGCCTCACGCGGGTGCCGCTGTGGACCTTCCTGTGGACCACGGGGGTCGGCATCCTGCCGCCGATCTTCGCGATGGTGGTGATGGGCGACCATCTCGAGCACATCACCGGCTGGATGTGGGGCGCCATTCTGGTGGCCCTGATCGGCAGCTTCGCCCTGTGGTGGGCACTGCGCGGCCGCTCGCGGGCGGGTGGCTGAGGGCGACGGCGAAGTGGCGCGGCCGGCCCGGCCCTGCTAGAAGATCGCGGTCCGCGCACGAGCCGTAGGCAGCCCGTCTCGATGTCCCAGCCGATCGTCGAAATCCGCGAGGTCTCCAGGAAATTCGTGCGCGAGCTCGACCTCTCCGAGCGCATCGCCAACCTCCTGGGCGCCGGCTACCGGCCGACCGTGGTGCGGGCGGTGGACCGGGTGTCGCTGACCATCATGCCCGGCGAGGTGCTCGGTCTGGTGGGCGAATCGGGCTGCGGGAAATCGACCCTGGGGCGCATGGTGGCGGGTGTGCTGGAGCCCACCGGCGGCGAAGTGCTGTTCCGCGGCCGGCACCATGCCGGGGGCAGCCGTTCGGCGCGGCGCGACACCGCCCTCAAGGTGCAGATGATCTTCCAGGACCCCTTCGCCTCCCTCAACCCACGCCTGCGGGTGCGCGAGATCATCGGCGAGGCGCCGGTCTATCACGGCCTGATCCGCCGCGACCAGCTCGAGGACCGGGTGGCCGAGCTGATGCAGCGGGTGGGGCTCGATCCGGCCTATGCGCGGCGCTACCCGCACCAGTTCTCGGGCGGCCAGCGCCAGCGCATCGGCATCGCCCGCGCCCTCGCCGTGGAGCCCGAGTTCCTGGTCTGCGACGAGGCCATCGCCGCTCTCGACGTGTCGATCCAGGCCCAGATCCTCAACCTCTTCATGGAGCTCCGCCAGGAGCTCGGCCTCACCTATCTGTTCATCAGCCACGATCTGGGCGTGGTCGAGCACATCTCCGACCGCATCGCCATCATGTATCTCGGCCGCATCGTCGAGCTGGCGGCCACCGAGGAGCTCTATCGCCACCCCAACCATCCCTACAGCCACGCGCTCCTGGAGGACGTGCCGCGGCTCGATGCCGGACGGCGCCATTTCCGCCCGATCAAGGGCGAGATCCCCTCGCCCGCCGATCCGCCCCCGGGCTGCCACTTCCATCCCCGCTGCCCGCGCGCCTTCGCCCGCTGCCGGGAGGAAACCCCGGTGCTGCGGGAAATCGCTCCCCGGCACTATGCCGCCTGCCATCTCAACGATGTCCGCTGACACCGGTTCTCCGGCATCTCGCCGAAGGGGCCTCGATCGGCGGCCCCGTTTCCCCCATATTGCCGCGCTGACGGGCCGGTTCGTCCGGCGACCCGGTGCAGCCACGCGGAGCCCGCCCGCAGCGTGACCATCACGACGCCACATGCCTTCTTCATCACCCCGCCGGCCCCCTGCCCCTATCTGGCGGACCGCATGGAGCGCCGTGTGGTGGCCTGTCTCGACGAGCTGCCGCCGACCTCCTTCGACACCCTGACCACCGCCGGTTTCCGCCGCAGCCAGCGCTTCGTCTACAAGCCCCATTGCGTGGGCTGTCAGGCCTGCGTTTCGGTGCGGGTGCTGGCGCCGCAGTTCGTCTGGACCCGCAGCTTCCGCAAGATCCGCGCCCGCAACCGCGATCTGGTGGTCCGCGAGAGGCCGCCGCGGGTGACCGAGGAGCAGTATCTGCTGTTCAGCCGCTATCTCGACCAGCGGCACACCGAGGGCGGCATGCAGGGGATGCGCTTCGAGGAGTACCGGGAGATGGTCGAGGACGGCACTCCGGGCACCCGGCTGGTCGAGTTCCGCGACGGCGAGGGCCGCCTGGTCGGGGTCTCGCTCACCGATCGGGTCGCCGACGGCCTGTCCGGGGTCTACAAGTTCTTCGCCCCCGAGGAAAAGCGCCGCAGCCTCGGCACCGAGATCGTGCTCTGGCACGTGCGGCGGGCGGTCGAGCTGGGTCTGCCCCATGTCTATCTGGGCTACTGGATCGCCGGCTGTCGCAAGATGGAATACAAATCCCGCTTCGGCCCGCTCGAGCGGCTCGAGGGGGCGAGCTGGGTGCCCTTCACGCCGCCGGAGCCGACAGCCTCCCCTTGATTCGCGGGCCGCATTTGCCGACTGTGCGGGCGAACCGGGGCGGCGGCCATCACTCCGCGATGGCCGGCAACGGCCGCCTTCCGGCAGAACCAGGGAGTGGAGAATGACAAACATCAAGCGCCGCGATTTCGTCACCAAGGCCGCGGTTGCGGGCGCCACCGGTGCCGTCGCCGCCAGCGCCACCTTCCCGCGCCCGGCGATCGCCCAGGGCACCATCAAATGGCGGATGGTCACCACCTGGCCCAAGAACTTTCCGGGCCTCGGCACCGGCGCCAACCTGCTGGCCAAGATGATCGGCGAGATGTCGCAGGGCCGCCTCCAGGTCGAGGTCTTTGGTGCCGGCGAGATCGTTCCCGCCTTC
>CAYYZI010000136.1:0-7164 GCA_964475675.1 uncultured Geminicoccaceae bacterium | reverse complement strand
ATCGAGGCAGAGCTCGGCCGTCCAGGGCAGCATCAGCGAACCGCAGCGGGAATCGCGATAGATGCGCTCGAGGGCGAAGCTTTTCAGCATCGACTGGCCGCCGCAGGTGCGGATGGCGAGCTGGGCGAGCTCGTTGGCGTTCTCCATCACCGTGTACTGGGCCGCCCAAGCCCGCATCACCTGCTCCTTGGAGGGATCGATGCGGGCATCGGCGAGGGCCCTGACCCAGAGCGCCTTGGTCTGTTCCAGCATGATCCGCATCTGGGCGACCGCCAGCTGCTTGGTGGGATACATCCGGCGCTTGACGGGCGGCATGCCCGGCACCTCGCCGCGCAGATAGCGCACGGTGAAGTCGAAGGCGGCCTGGGCGAGGCCCATGTAGGCCGGGGTCAGGGTCATGAACATGTGGGGCCAGCGGCTGGCCGCCTGGAAATAGGCACCCTGCGGCATGAGCTGCTCGTCATCGCCGACGAACACCTCCTCGAACAGCAGGTTGCGGGAGACCGTGCCGCGCATGCCGAGCGGGTCCCAGTCGCCGACCACCCGCACTCCCGGGGCATCGCGGGGTACCGCCAGATAGAGGGTGTCGCGGCGCCGCAGCTCGCCGCTTTCCTTCACCTCGGTGCAGAGCACCCCGTAGTAGTCGGCATGGCCGGCCAGGGAGGCGAAGATCTTGCGGCCGTTGACCACCCAGCCGCCTTCCACCTTGCGGGCGGTGGTCTGGAAGGCGGCCGCTCCGGCGGCCGCGGGGCCGCCCTCGGAGAAGGGCTGGGCGTAGACCTTGCCCTCCTCGACGATGCGCCGGTAGTGGAGGGCCCGCCGCCGCTCGTGCGTCTCCCGCTCCTGCGCCGTCATCTCCAGATCGTCGGCCAACCTGCCGGTCCAGAGACAGGAGCAGACATGCATGTTGAAGGTGAGCGCGGTGGAGCCGCAATAGCGGCCGATCTCCGCCGCCGCCAGCATGTAGGTGGCATAGTCCGCGCCCATGCCGCCATACTGCGCCGGCACGCAGATGCCGAGCAGGCCATTTTGGCGCAGATCCTCGTAGTTCTCGGTGGGGAAGCTGGCCTCGCGATCGTAGCGCGCGGCCCGCTCCTGGAACCGGCTCTGTCCCAGTTCGCGGCAGAGGGTGGTGAGCTCCACCTGCTGCGGCGTCAGGCCGAAGCTCTCGGCGTCGAACATGGGGGCGTCGGGTTCCATGGGCTGCCTCCCTCAGGAAGGATGCTGCAGAAACGTCTCGAGGACGCGGTTGAAGGCCTGCGGCCGTTCCAGCGGCAGCAGATGGCCGGCGCCTTCGATCTCCACGAAGGATGCCCCGGGGATCCGCTCCGCCATCCGCCGCATCATCGGCGGCGGCGCGTTGCGGTCCATCTCTCCGGCCACCAGCAGCACCGGCATGCGATAGCCCGACAGTGCCGCCCGCCGGTCGAAGCGGACGAGGCAGGTCATCGCCGCCCGGTACGCCTCTTCGGGAACCCGGCGCATGCAGGCGATGGCCAGCTCCACCCCCTCGGGGTCGGGATCCTCGCCCAGGAGCGAGGCGACGATCTCCGGGGCCAGCTCGTTCATGCTGCGGCCGGCATCCAGCGGGCCCAGCCGTTCCGCCAGAAAGCGCCTCTGGAAGGCGCCGTCGAGGCGGCCGAAGGCTGGGCTGGTGGCGACCAGGGCCATGGAGGAAACGCGCTCCGGGAAGGTCGCTGCGAATTCCTGGGCGATCATGCCGCCGATCGAATGGCCGACCAGATGCGCGGCCTCCACCCCCTGCTCGTCGAGGAACGCGGCGAGCGCCCGCGCCAGTTCGGCGAAGGTCAGGGGGTCGCGCGGCGCGGAACCGCCATAGCCGGGCATGTTCCAGGCGATCGCCCGAAAGCACGCGGCGAAATGCCGGAGCTGCGGGCGGAAGCTCTCGGCGCCGCCGCCGACGCCGTGGAGAAACAGGAGCGGCGGGCCGGCGGTGCCCGCAGCCAGAAAGGTGATGCCGGCGCTCAAATCAGCGGCTCCAGCAGCACGCCGTCGCGGATCACCACCCGATCGTCGAGGGTGATCGTGCAGCCGCGCACGGGAATGTCGAAATGGCCCTGGGTGTAGCGGCCGGCGAACTCGTTGGCCCCGGTGGAGAACAGGAAGTTGCCGGGAAATGCCCGGATCTCGGTGCCGTTGGTATCGCGCCGGTCGTACATGGCGAGCGCCTCGTAGCGGGCCCCGGGGTTCATGCCGAAGCCGACATGGCTCACCGCATAGGCCTCGCGATCGCCCCAGGCGGCGAGATAGCGGCGCATGAGCTCGGCATCGGTGCCCTCGCCCGCGATTGCCGTTACATAGTCGTTCTCAAGGGTCAGGCGCACCGGGCTCTCGAGATAGCGCTTGAAGGTGAGATTGACGTCGCCGCGATCGAGGACCAGCACGCCGTTGACCGTGCCCGCTTTCGGAAAGCTGACGACGACGCCCCCCGGCCAGTGGGCCACCGTGCCCGGCCGGTCGCAATAGCCCCAAACCCCGACGGTGACCGCACCCTCCATCTCCACCACCAGATCGGTGCCGGCCCCGGAGGTCACCGTCATGCGGCGGGCCTGGCGGCAGAGCTTCACCGCCGCCCGCACCTTGGGCTCGAGGGCGGGGTCGGGCACCAGCCGTTCCAGCGCCTCCGGATGCTCGTTGGAAATCATCAGCAGACGGCCGCCGCCCTCCAGGATGGCCGGCAGCTCGGGGGCGTGGAGCAGCCCCTCGACGGTGAGATCGACGATCAGGCTGGAGGCCCTGAGCGCCGCCAATACCGCCGGATGCCGGCGGAGGCTCTGGGAGGCACCGGTCGAACGCACCGGCACCGGCGCGGTCTGCGGCGGGGTCGGGACGGTGAGGTGAAAGGGACGGGTGCCGAGACGCAGCAGTGCCAGCTCGGCCAGATGGAGGTTGAGCGCACGCGACTGGGTTTCGGACAGGATCGCCACCGGCTCCCTGGCCTCGGCCTTGCACAGTGCGAAGACCCGCTCGAAGGCGTCGATCCACTTGGCTTCGATGCGATCGGCGAACATCCTCTGGGCTCCTCCCCCGACGCGGCCTTCTTTCCCTTAGCACGACGAGGATCTATGAAAAAGAATAAGTTCATGCTTCAAGGATCTCGCCAACGGGAGATCCGCGCATGCCCTTCGTGGACGATTATCTGCCCTATCTGCTGGCGCGGGCGAGCCATCTCGTCTCCGGCGGCTTCCATGCCGAGCTGCGGCGGCGCGGCGTCCCGGTCGGGGTCTGGCGGGTGCTGGCCACCCTCTGCGACCGAGAGGCGCTGACCATCGGCGAACTCGCGGAACGGGTGCTGATGAAGCAGCCGACCCTGACCAAGCTGGTCGACCGCATGGTAGCCGAAGGGCTGGTGGAGCGCCGCGAGGTGCCCGGTGACCGGCGCAAGGTGGAGGTGCGGATCACCGCCGAAGGCCGACATCGGGTAGCACCCTTGTTGGCAGCGGCGAAGGAGCATGAGCGCGCGATCCTCGCCGTCTGTGCCGGCGAAGGCGGGTGCCTGCTCAAAGAGACGTTGGCGATGCTCATCGCGGCGCTCGCCGGCGGCGGCTCAACGGGCGAGATGGAGAAGGACCACGCCGAGGGTGACGATGCCGGCGGAGACCAGGCGGATGCGGCCGAAGGGCTCGCCCAGTAGCCGGATCCCCAGCCAGGCGGCGAGCACCACGCTGCTTTCCCGCACCGCCGAGACATAGGCCATCGGCGCCACGCTCATCGCCCAGATCACCAGCGCGTAGGCCAGTGTCGACATGGCGCCGCCGCCGAACGCCGGGAGCAGCGGCCGCCAGCCGCCGAGCAGCAACGCATCGCGCCGCCACCACAGCACGAACAGCCCGAAGGGCAGGGCTTCCAGCAGGAAGAGCCAGCTAATGTAGTTCCAGGCGGTCTGTGAGGCGCGGGCCCCGAGCCCGTCGCTCAGGGTGTAGACGGCGATGGCGCAGCCGGCCACGAACGCGCTCTGGATGGCCCGCCGGTCCCGCCGCCAGCGGCTGCCGGCCAGTGCCAGGGACATGATCCCGCCGGCCACCAGGGCGATCGCCAGCATGCCGCCGAGGCCCAGCAGTTCGCCGGCCATGAGGGCACCGCCGAGGGCCACCAGCGGCGGGGCGAGACCGCGGGCGATGGGATAGACCTGGCTCAGATCGCCGGTCTGGTAGCCACGGGCGAGCGTCGCGTAATAGACCGTATGGGCGAGGATGGAGCTCACCAGCCAAGGCCAGGCCGCGGCCGGCGGCGGAGCCAGAAAAAGCGCCGGGCCAGCGGCCAGCACGCTGCCGGTGAGCATGATGATGCCGATGCGCAGATACGGATCTCCGCCCTGCTTGACCAGCGTGTTCCAGCCGGCATGGAGAAAGGCCGCCGTCAGCACCACGGCGAAGACGAACGGGCTCACGGCTGCTCCTGGGCCTTTCGCCAGGCTTCGAACTGCCGCCGGCTTTCCTCGCTGGCCGGATACAGGCCGGGCAGGGCACGGCCGCCGCGCACCTGCTCGCCGACCCATTCCTCGTAGAGGGTCATCTCCGCCGCCTCCTCGGCGATCTCCTCGGCGAGATGGCGGGGAACCACCACCACCCCTTCGCCATCGCCGACGATCACGTCACCCGGATAGACCGCCACCTCGCCGCAGCCGATCGGCAGCTGGACATCGGCGGCATGATGGAGGATCGGACCGGTCGGAGCGGAAGGCCGCTGGTGATAGGCCGGAAAGGGCAGCCGCGCGATCTCCGGCGTGTCACGGAAACCGCCATCGGTGACGATCCCCGCCACCCCGCGGACCATCAGCCGGGTCAGGAGGATGTCACCGGCGGAGGCGGCGCGGGCATCGCGGCGGCTGTCGATGACCAGCACCTGGCCGGGCGGGCAATGCTCGACGGCAAAACGCTGGGGATGATCGGGATCCCGATACGCCTCGAGAACGTCGATATCCTCGCGCGCCGGGATGAAACGCAGGGTGTAGGCCTCCCCGACCATCGGCCCGGCTGCGGGATTGACGGGATGGACATTCTGCATGAAGCAGTTCCGGAAACCCCGCTTGAAGAGACAGGTGGTCAATGTGGCGGTGCTCACCCCCTTGAGGGTTTCACGGCAGGCCTCCCCGAGCATCCTTCGACCCTCCCCGATCGGATTTCGCCCCTGATGTACGGTTCCCTGACGCGCGGCTCTAGCACGAAACCGGCCCCCGCGGCAGTCTCGATACGGCCGGCCGAAACCGGCGATATCGCTGCCATCACCGCCATTTACGCCCGCGAGGTAGAGCAGGGCACCGCTTCCTTCGAGCTCACGCCGCCCGATACCGGGGAGATGGCGCGACGTCTGGTGGCGGTGCGCGCGGCCGGCCTGCCCTGGCTGGTGCTGGAGGATGGCGGTCGCATCGCCGGCTTCGCCTATGCCGCTCCCTACCATCATCGGCCGGCTTATCGCTTTACTGCCGAGGACAGCATCTATCTGGCACCCTGGGCGCGGGGCAGGGGCCGAGGAAGGCTGCTGCTCGAGGCCCTTCTGGACGCCTCCGCGGCGGCCGGCATCCGGCGGATGATCGCGGTGATCGGCGATTCGGCCAACCTCGCCTCGGTGCGTCTGCACGGGCGCTGCGGTTTCGCCGATATGGGCAGGCTCGAGAAAGTTGGCTACAAGTTCGACCGTTGGCTCGATGTGGTCCTGATGCAGCGGCATCTCGGCGGGGACGGGCCGCCGCCGGATGCGCCCGCCATGCGGGAGAGGGAATGAACGAGACTGCGGCATCGGCTTCGGGACCGTTCGCCGAGCTCGCGGAACTGGGCGAGCGCAGCCGGCGCCTGTTCGAGAAGCTGGCCGCGGCGCCGCCGGCCACGGACGATCTGCGGATCCCCGATCCCGACGATATCGCCCGCACCTTCACGGATGCGACGCAGCGGCTGGCGGCCGATCCCGAGCGGGTGCTGCGCCAGCAGGGGCTGTGGTATCTGGAGATGGCCGATCTGTGGCGCTACGCGGCGGCCCGTGCCGCCGGCGAGGAACCCGAGCCGGTGGTCCCGGTCGACCGCGGCGACCGGCGGTTCGCCGACCCCGCCTGGCAGCAGCTGCCGCCCTTCGATTTCGTCCGCCAGGCCTATCTTCTCACCGCCCGGCGGATGCGCGCCCTCTATGCCGATCTTCCCGGTCTCGACCGGGCCGCCCAGCGCAAGCTCGATTTCTATCTGCGCCTTTACGTCAATGCCATCGCCCCGTGCAATTTCCCGGCCACCAACCCGGTGGTGCTGCGGCATGCGGCGGAGAGCGAGGGGCACAGCCTGCTGCGCGGGCTCGGGCATCTGCTCGAGGATCTGGAGCGGGGCGGCGGCCGGCTGCGCATCCGCACGACCCGGGAGGATCTGTTCACCCTCGGCGTCGATCTGGCGACCACACCCGGCAAGGTGATCTACCAGAACGAGCTCATGCAGCTCATCCAGTATGCCCCGGCCACCGAGCAGGTGCACCGCCGGCCGCTGCTGATCGTTCCGCCCTGGATCAACAAGTACTACATCCTCGATCTCCGACCCCGGAACAGCTTCGTCCGCTGGATGGTCGAACAGGGCTTCACCGTCTTTCTCATTTCCTGGGTCAATCCCGGGCCCGAACTGGCCCACAAGAGCTTCGAGGATTACCTCACCGAAGGGCCGCTCGCCGCCCTCGATGCGGTGCGCGAACAGGTGGGGGCGCGGGCCGGCTGCAACATTCTCGGATACTGCATCGGCGGCACCCTGGTGGCCTGCCTGCTGGCCTGGATGGCGGCCCGCGGCCAGCGTCGCATCGGCGCCGCCACCTTCCTCACCACCATGACCGACTTCGCCGAGCCCGGCGATCTCGGGGTATTCATCGACGAGCTCCAGCTCGGGCGGCTGGAGCGGCACATGGAAACATGCGGCTGCCTGGATGCCGCCTACATGCAGACGGTGTTCAGCCTGCTGCGCGACAACGATCTGATCTGGAATTTCGTCGTCAACAACTACCTGCTCGGCCGCCAGCCGCCGCCCTTCGACATCCTCTACTGGAACGCCGACGGCACCCGCATGCCCTGCATGATGCACCGCTTCTATCTGCGCAAATTCTATCTGGAGAACCGGCTGGTGGAGCCGGGCGGCATCACGCTTCTGGGCGAGCCCATCGATCTCGGGCGGATCACCGTCC
>CAYYZI010000135.1:0-7169 GCA_964475675.1 uncultured Geminicoccaceae bacterium | reverse complement strand
ACCGTCTGCAAGCGCCTTTCGCGAAGATTGCGCGAACTCGGGCTCGTCGAGCTCGAAGCCTACGAGCGACGCATCTCGGCCAATCCGGCGGAGCGGGCCCGGCTCGATGCCATGCTGAGGATCCCCATCTCCCGCTTCTGGCGGGATCGGGAGCTCTGGGAATGGCTGGCGGAAACCGGCCTCCCGGAGCTCGCGCGCGACGCCCGGGCCTCGGGGAGAGCCACGCTTCGCGCCTGGAGCTGCGGCTGTGCCGCCGGCGAGGAGCCCTACGGTCTGGCCCTGCTCTGGCATCTCCGTCTGGCCGCGCGGTTCCCGGATCCGGCCCTCGAGATCCTCGCCACCGATGCCGATCCGGCCATGCTGGAACGCGCCCGGGCCGCGCTGTACGCTCCTTCGAGCCTGCGTGAGCTGCCGGCGGATCTGCGCGAGCGGGGGTTCGTGGAGGAAGATGGCCTCTTGCGCCTGCGCCCCGAGATCCGGGCCGGCGTGTCCTTTCTGCGCCAGGATCTGCGGCGGGAGATGCTCGACGGGCCGTTCGATCTGCTGTTCTGCCGCAACCTCGTCTTCACCTATTTCGCGCTGGATCTGCGCCGCGAGATGGCGGCGCGCTTTCGCGAGCGTCTGCGGCTCGGCGGCCTTTTGGTCCTGGGAGCGAAGGAGCGCCTGCCGGACCGGGTGGAAGGCCTGATCCCGGCCGCGGCAGAGCTTCCCGTCTATCGCCGCCTTTCCTGATTCTTGTGCTCGGGCGGCTTCCTCCAGCGATGCGGCCGCGGCCGCATGCCGGCTTCGAGCTCGGTGCGGGCCCGGCGATGGCGGATGCGCTCCAGTTCCTTCCAGTCCACCGGCTCCCAGACCGGCCGCAGCAGCTCGCGCATGACGTCGCCGCGGGCGAGACCGAGATCCCGGAGCTGGTCTTCGGTGAGCGCGGCGAGCAGGCGGCGATGGCGCCAGTCGCGCAACAGGCGCGCGAGATCGCCGAGGCGCGCCGCCAGCGCGGCGATCGGGGAGCCGCGCCACAGACGCCGGCGGAGGGGGTATTCGACGGTCGAGAGATCGCAGGACATGACGGAATCTCCGGTTCGTTCGGACCATGTTCATGGCGAAACCGGATTGATCCATCAAACGAATAGTTCTAATGCGTTCCATCAACACGGCTGAAGGATGGGAACCATGCCGGCGCAGCTCGATCTGGATCTGTTGCGGACCTTCACCGCGATCGTCGATGGCGGCAGCTTTTCCGCCGCGGCCGAGCGGGTGGGGCGTACCCAGTCGGCGGTGAGCATGCAGATGCGCCGGCTGGAGCAGAGCCTGAACCGGCGCCTGTTCGCCCGCAACGGCCGCAACATGGTGCTGACCGGCGATGGCGAGCGGCTGCTGGATCACGCCCGCCGGCTGTTGCGGGTGCATGCCGAGGCGCTGGCCGCCTTCGAGGAGACCGCGCTCGAGGGCGAGGTGCGGATCGGCGCCCCCGACGATTTCGCCTGCAGCTTTCTGCCGGGAATTCTCGCCGCCTTCGCCGAGTGCCATCCCAAAGTGCATATCGAGCTCGTCTGCGAGCCCTCCTCGCGGCTCCGGCCGCAGATCCGGGCCGGCGGTCTCGACATCGCCCTCGTCGCCGAGGACCCGGCCCTGCCGGGCGGCCGGCTGCTGTACCGCGAGCCCCTGGTCTGGGTGGCCTCGGCGCGCCACGATGTGCACCGCCGCGAGCCCCTGCCGCTGGCCTGTTTCGAGACTGCCTGCCCGTGCCGGCGCATCGCCACCGAACGCCTGGCCGAGGCCGGACGCAGCTACCGCATCGCGCTGACCAGCATGAGCATCGCCGGCATCTATGCGGCCATCGATACCGGTCTGGCGGTGGCCGTCCTCCATCGCAGCAATGCCCGTCCCGACCACCGCATCCTCGGCCGCGAGGACGGTTTCCCGCCGCTGCCCGAGGCCGGGGTCGTGCTGCTGCGCGAGACTGCCCGCAGGACGCCGCTGCTGGACAGTCTCGAACGGCACATCCTGGAGAACCTGCGGCACTTCGCGGCGCGCAACTGTGCCCTCGCACCCGACCCCGCGCAGCGCACAGGGCTGTGCGTCGGCTGAGTTCGCGCCGGCCCGCGAGGATCAGCCGCGCGGGTCGATCTGGCAGCGGGGGCAGTAGAAGCTGGTGCGGCCGCCGATCCTGAGGGTCTCGAGCGGGGTGTCGTAGCGCGGGCAATGCGCCCCTTTCTCGCGCCTTTTCGTGAGATAATCGTCGGGCAGGCGCTCGACATAGCGCTCGGCTGCGGCACCGCAATCGACCGCCGTCTGCAGCACTTCCCGCATCACCGCGAACAGCCGTTCGCGCCAGCCCTCGTCGAGGGCCGAGACCGGCACATCGGGGCGCAGACCGGCCTGGAACAGGATCTCGTCGGCGTAGATGTTGCCGATGCCGGCGATGAGCGCCTGGTCCATCAGCGCCACCTTGATGCTGCGCCGTCCGCGGCCGAGGGCCTCGGCGAACCATTCGGCGGTGAGCGCGGGATCGAGCGCATCGGGACCGATCCCCTCGGCCTCGAGCCAGGCCTCGACGTCCTCGACCAGCCCCACATGGCCCAGCCGCCGCACATTGACATAGGCCAGATGCGGCCCCTGCTCGAAGCGGTAGAGGATGCGCGCATAGGCGGGTGCTTCCTCGCGGAAGGGCTCGAGCGCCCCGGTCATGCCGAAATGCATCCAGAGATGACCGCCGCGGCCACGCCGCGCGAACAGGTTCTTGCCGTGACGGCGGGTGGTGGTCAGCCGGTCACCGGCCAGTGCCCGGGCGAAGTCGGCCGGAGTGACATCGACCAGAATCCCGGCATCGAGCACCTCGACGGCGGCGATCGTCCGGTTCAGACCGTGGCGTTCGAGAACACGCCGGTAGATCTCGACATCGGGCAGCTCGGGCATGGCAACCTCCACCTTCAAAGATTGCCACGACCGCGCACCGCTTCAAGCTTCGGCATCACTGCCCGGCTGATGGTCGGCGATGTCCGGCACGTGTAGAGTTGTTGACCGGCGGTAGTCTAAAATGATATTGAATAAAATCTTCGATAAAATCAGGCGCGGCCGATTCTGTCGCGGCAGGGAGGAATCTCGGCACATGACTGTCCAGCCAGACGTCCGCTGCCCGCGACGTCGCCGCAAATCCGTTACCCTCGCCGCCCTGACGCTGCTGGCCGCCGCCACGATCACCACTGGGGCGGCGACGCAGAGCGTCGATCCGCTGGCCTCCAACAACGGCCTCTATCCCAGTGCCGAACAGTGGCAGGGACCGTTCCGGGTCGCCAATCTGGCCTATCCCCGAGCACCGGTGCCTTCGACCTGGATGCCGGGCGCCGGTCTCGGCCGGCTGACCACGGCGACGGCCGAGGCCTATGTGGCGGCGCTCAAGGCCCATCTGGAGCCGACCATCGGGCCGATGATCGACGAGCCCCGGAAATGGTCGCCGCGCGAGCAGGGCTGGTACGACATGGTCTGGTCGGGCCAGGGGACGCCGGGCGAGGACGGTGCCATCGATCCCAATTCCGGCCGCGATGCGCTGCTGACGACATATACCGGCCAGATCCTCCCCCGGGAGACTTTCTCTCCGCGCTACCGGCCCTCGGTGCCGGTGCAGAACCACGCGGTGATCTACTACAACGGCGTCGCCGCGGCGATGCTCGGCAGGCTGTGGAACAATCTCTACGAGCCCGACCTCGAGCAGGTGGTGTTTCCCGAGGGCTCGATCGTGGTCAAGGCGGAGGCGGTGACGCCCACCCCCGAACAGTGGCCGGTGCTCGAAGGGGCGGCGGTGTGGAACGTCTTTCGTCCCAGCGTCGAGGATCAGCAGCGGAGTGTCTCGCCGCTGGTGCCGAGGGTTCTGGAACTGCGCGTCCTGCAGATGACCATCGGCGTCAAGGACACGGTGGCCTCGCCGGAAACCGGCTGGGTGTTCATCGGCCTCGTCTACGACGCCGATGCCCCGGGCGAGACCAGCTTCGAGCGCATGGTGGCTCTCGGCGCGCAGTGGGGCAACGATCCCGAGTTCGCCCGCTATCCCGATGGCCGCGACCCCGCAGGCGCCCCCCTCGAGGAAACCTGGGTCAACCCGGATGCTCCCGCCTTTGTCGGCGACACGCTGGGCTGGGGCGGTCGCCTGGCGGGACCGATGGATGTCGCCACCCGCCACAATGTTCTGACCCCCTCGGGCAGGCGCTATCAGGGGGCCGATCATCTGCGCGTGTCCTCCTGTCTGAGCTGTCACGGGGCTGCCGAGTTTCCCTTCACCAGCAATCTCTACCCCTCGCCCAACAAGAGTTTTCCCAAGGATGGCGAGCCCTTCCTCCTGTACGATCCGGGCTCTCCAGAATGGGCTCGATGGTTCCAGAACCGCCCCGGCGATCTCGGCATGACCACCCAGGACGGCGCCGGCACGGTGGGGCTGGACTACGACATGCTGATCATGTTCGCGCTCAGCAGTTTCAATGCGGCAATGGGAGCCGACGTCTACGTGCAGAAACGCTTCGATGTGCATTAGTCCATGAGCCCGTGAGGGGAGCGCCGTCCGGTGCAGACTCCGGCCCATACCGATTCCGAGACCGACGGCCTCGCTTCCGAGCGCCGTCAGCTCACCGTGCTGTTCGCCGATCTGGTCGGTTCCACCGACCTGATGGAAAGCGTCGGCGCCGAGGATTATGCCACCTTGCTGCGAAGCTACCATACGCTGTGCACCGATGCGGTGCGGGCCCGCGGCGGCATCGTCGCCCAGTATCAGGGTGACGGCATCATCTGCTTTTTCGGCTACCCGCGTGGCGCCGAGGACGATGCCGTACGGGCAGTGATGGCCGCGCTGGACCTCCTGCGCGGCCTCGAAGCGCGCCGGGTCGCGGACTCGCCCTGGATTGGCACCCGCATCGGCATCGCCAGCGGCACCGCCATCATCCGTGGCGATGGCGATCATTTCGGTGGCGGTGCGGTCGGCGCCTGCCTCAACCGTGCAGCGAGGCTCGAAGGGCTGGCCGAGCCCAATACCGCGCTGGTCTGTGCGGCCACCCGGCGCCTGGTCGGCAATCTGTTCGAGTTCCGCGATCTCGGTCCGCAGGCGCTCAAGGGCTTCCGGAAAGCCGAGCCCGTGCACCGGCTGCGCAAGCGCCGACCCGGGGTTGCCACCCGCTTCGAGGCGCTCCGCGGCCGGCGGGGATCGCCGCTCATCGGCCGTGCCGTCGAAAGCGAAGCGCTGCTGCGCCATCTGGCCGCCGCCCGCGCCGGCAGGGGACGCGCGGTGGTCATCTCGGCCGCCGCCGGGCTCGGAAAATCGCGTCTTGTGAGCGCGCTGCGCGGTCATGAACAGGTCCGGGATTGCTGCACCTTCGTCCTGCAATGCTCGCCCGAACATGCCGGCACCGCGCTCCACCCGATCCGCGAATATCTGGAATGGGTGGCGGGCGTGGGCGGTGCCGACGATGCCACTGCCCGCCATGCCAAGCTCAAGCGGCTGTTCGAGGCCATCTGGCATGCCGACGAGGAGCAGCTCGCCACCCTGCTCGATCTGCTGTCCCCGCTGGGTTCGGGAGTGGAGGCGGACAAGGACGCCTCGATGCCGCTGCGCCGCCGGCGAGCCTTCGGCACCCTGTGCGACATGATCTTCCGCATGGTCGCCGGCCGCAGCGCCATCATCTTCGTGTTCGAGGATGTTCACTGGATCGATCCCAGCTCGGCCGAATTCCTCGAGCATCTGATCGGCCGCGTCGCCGACCAGCCGGCGCTGGTGCTGCTCACCACCCGTCCCCGGCCACCCTTCGGCGAGGGCGGATCGGGCATCGCCGAGGTAATGACCCTGGAGCAGCTCTCCGAGGAGCAGGCCACGGCCCTGGCCCGCGAGACCGCACGCGATGCGGGCCTTTCGGACCGTGCCATCCGGCTGGTGGTCGAGAAGTCCGACGGGGTGCCGCTGTTCGTCGAGGAATATGCCGACATGATCGCCAGCGCCAGCGGTCTCGGCGAGGACGAGGTGCCGCTGACCCTGGCCGGCCTCGTCCAGAGCAAGCTCGACCGGCTCGAGCCGCGGGCGCGCCGCTTCGCGCAGGTGGCCTCCGCTGTCGGTCGCAGCTTCGATCTCGCGCTCGCCCGTACCGTCGCCGGACTCGATGCCGCGCAATCCGGCGGCGTCGTCGAATCCCTCGAGCAGCACCACATCGCCCACCGCGATCCGTCGAGCTCGGATGGCAGCGCGCTGATCTTCACCCATGCCCTCATTCGCGACGCCATCTATGTCTCCATGGACCGCGGCCAGCGCCGCCATCTGCACGGCAGCATCGCCGATGCCTATCTCGCCGCCGGCGACAGCCTGCAGCTCGGCGAGGAGATCCTGGCCGAACATCTGGCCAAGGCGGGCAAGCCGGCGCGCGCCATCGAGCATTTCCTGGGCGCGGCCCTGGCCAGCGCCGGCGCCGGCGCCGCCGGCGAGGCCCTCAAGCATCTCGAACAGGCGCTGCTGGCCGTGGCCGAGCTGCCCGAAGGCGAAGAGCGCGACCGGCTCGAGCTCCGCACCCGCGCCATCCAGGGGCCGACCCAGATGGTCACCCGTGGTCCCGGAAATCCGGCCTTCGGCGCGACCCAGGCCCGGGCGATGGCCCTCCTGAAGGGGCTCAACCTCCAAGACATCATGGTCCCCGTGATCTACAACACCGCGCTGCACGCCTGGGCCCGCGCCGATCTCCACACGGCGATGGCGACCGCCCGCGAAATCGCCCGCATCGATGCCGCCAATCCCGATGACGGCGCCCATCTCGCCGCCAACACGATGTGCGGTCTGGTGGCCTGGCACCAGGGCCGCAACCGCCTCGCCCGCGACAGTCTGCGGGCCACCGTGGCCCGCTACGACGCCGCCCTGCACCACGACCTCTACTCCGTATTCCTCAAGGAATTCGGCGTCTTCGGCCTGTTCTATCTGGGTCTCACCGAGACCGTGCTGGGCGACGCCGCAAGCGGTGCCCGTCATGCGCGCGACGCGCTGGCGCTGGCGCGCCGCGTGCACCGCCCGCATGCGGTGGGCTTCGGGCTCCTCGCCAATTTCACCACGGCCATCCTGCGCGGCGATGTCGAGACCGCCGATCGCTTCAGTGCCTTAATTAAGTAACCACCATTTATTTCTGGTGCTGTTCCTTCAGCCTTATCAATCA
>CAYYZI010000134.1:0-7223 GCA_964475675.1 uncultured Geminicoccaceae bacterium | reverse complement strand
GTGTGCTCTTCCCATCTCAATCGCTGAACAGCGTGTCGCCGGCGAACAGGCGCTTCGCCACCCGTCGCACATCCTCGAGGGTGACCGCCTCGATGTAGCCGTTTCGCTTCTCCAGATAGTCCCGGCCCAGCCCCTGATAGGACATCGCCACCAGGGTACGGGCGATCCGGTCGTTGCTGGTGAGCCGCAGCGGAAAGGAGCCGGTCAGATAGGTCTTGGCGTCGTCGACCTCCTTCTGGCCGATCTCGCCCCGGGCCATGCGCTGCGTTTCCTGCCGCACCAGATCGATGGCCTCGGCCACCGTTTCGTTGCGGGTGGCGAGACTGCCGAGCCACAGCGGCGCGTAGCGGGCGTCGTACAGATAGGAATAGACGGAATAGACGAGGCCCCGCTTTTCCCGGATCTCCTCGGTCAGCCGCGAGCTGAAGCCGCCCCCGCCGAGGATGTAGTTGGCCACATAGGCGGCATAATAGTCGGGATCCTTGCGGGGGATGCCGCCATGGCCGAACACCACCACGCTCTGCGGGATCTCCATGCGCCGGATCACCATCCCTCTGGTCTTCGGCGTCACCGCCGGGATCTCGGCCAGCTTCGGGCTTTCCGGCAGGGCACCGAAGGTGGCGTCCAAGAGCGGGATCAGCTCCTCGGCGGTGATGTCTCCGGCCACCCCGATATGGAGATTGCCGCGGGCCAGACGGTCGGCCACGAACCGGCGGAGATCGTCACGGGTGATCGCCTCGACGGTCTCCGGCGTACCCCGGGTCGGCCGGGCGTACGCGTGCCCCTCGAAGGCCCGCGCGAACCAGGCCCGCGCCGCCAGATAGTCGGGATCGGTCTGCCGCCGCCGCAGATCGGCCAAGATCTGGCCGCGGATCCGCTCCACCGGCTCCTCGTCGAAACGCGGTTCGGTCAGCGACAGGCGCAAAAGCTCGAAGGCGAATTCGCGGGTGGTGTTGAGGGTCTTCAGATCGCCCGAGAAGCCGTCGCGGTCGGCATCGAAGGAAAGCCGGATGGCATTGTCCTCGAGCGCCGAGCGGAAGGCCTTGCTGTCGTAGGGGCCCGCCCCCTCGTCGAGCAGCCCGGCGGCCATGTTGGAGAGCCCCTCGCGCCCTTCGGGATCCTGCGCCGCCCCGCCCTCGAAATAGAAGGCCAGCGAGATGAAGGGGATGGCCGGCTCGCGCAGCAGATAGGCGCGGATTCCGAGCGGCGTGACGACCTCCTCGACACTCGCCGCCCGCACCGGCCGGTCGGGCGCGTTCACGAGCAGGACTCCTGCGGCCAGCGCGAAAAGCATCGATCGGACATGGTGCCTCGCCCTCATTTGCGCGCCTCGCGCGTCGGCGGCAGCAGCCTGCCGCGTACCGAATGCTCCGGTTTCAGGACCTCGCGGGCGGCGATGCGGACATCCTCGACGGTGACCGCGGCGATCCGTTCGGGCCAGGCCTCGACATCCTCGACCGTCTGGCCGGTGGTCAGCGCCACCCCGAAGATGCGGGCCACACCGCTCAGCGAATCGCGCGCATAGGTGGCCTCGGCGAGCATCCGCTTCTTGACCCGGGCGACCTCTTCCTCGCTGATCTCGCCGGCGAGCAGCTTGGCGATCTCCTCGTCGAGAGCGGCTTCGACCTCTTTCAGGGTGACCCCGGGCCGCGGCGTCGCATAGATGCGGAAGGTGGTCTGGTCGAGGCTGGAGCCCCGGTAGAAGGCGCCGGCCCCGGCGGCCAGGCCGCGATCCACCACCAGCGCCCGGTAGAGGCGGCTGGTGGTGCCCGAGCCGAACAGCTCGGCCAGGACCTCGAGGGCATAGGCCCGCTCGCCCCCCTCGGTATTGTAGCTCGGCGCCAGGTAGGAGAGGCTCACGCTCGGCTGCCGCACCCGGTCATGGCGCAGCTCGACCACCCGCTCGGAGGCCTGCGGCGGCTCCTTCAGGCGGTCGCGCGGCGGCACCGGGCGGGAGGCGATGCGACCGTAGGTGCGCTCGGCCAGGGGCCGGAGCTCCTCGGCGGTGATGTCGCCGACCACCACCAGCACCGCATTGTTGGGCGTGTACCAGGTCCGGTAGAAGGCGAGCGCATCCTCACGGGTGAAGGTCTGGATCTCGTGAAACCAGCCGATCACCGGCAGCCGGTAGGGATGGTTGAGATACTGCACGGCGGCGAGGCGCTCGCCGAGCAGCGAGGAAGGCTCGTTGTCGACCCGCGAGCGGCGCTCCTCGAGAATGACGTCGCGCTCGGTGACGGTGTCTTCCTCGGCCAGCCGCAGATTGACCATGCGGTCGGCCTCCATCTCCATCACCGTCTCCAGACGGTCGCGGGCGATCATCTGGAAGTAGGCGGTGAAATCGTAGCTGGTCATGGCGTTGTCGTTGCCGCCGAGGCGCGCCACGATCTTGGAGAACTCGCCGGGCGGGATCTTCTCGGTGCCCTTGAACATCAGATGTTCGAGATAATGCGGCAGGCCGGACTTGCCGACCGGGCTGTCGGCGGTGCCCACCTTGTACCAGACCCAGTGGGCGACCACCGGTGCCCGGTGGTTTTCCACCACCACCACCTGCATGCCGTTGTCGAGGGTGAAGGTGGCGGGATTGAAAAGACCCGCCGCACCGGTGACCGGTGCGGCGACAGTGAGAATGGCGACCACGGGCCAAATCCCCAGGTTCACGAGGGGTTCTCCTCGAACAGCGGCTGGCTGCCCACGCGGTTGGTGACCACCCGCCCGGCGCGCCCCTCGGCGCGCAGCTTCTCCGCTTCCTTGGCGGGATCGATGACCTTGCCCTTGGGCTTGAACTGATCCCGCTGGAAATCGAGGATGAAGAGGAAATTGTTCTCGTCGAGATCGACCAGATCGCCGTAATCCTCGACCAGCTTGCGGCGGATGTCGGGCTCCGCTTCCACCTTGACCGCCGCCACCAGGGCCGCTTCGCCCGGCGTCCTGCCGGCGGGCTGGCCGGCAGCGCGGCCGACCAGGATCTCCCGCGCCGCCAATGACGTATCGTTGCGGGCCGCCGGCTGTCCCGGCGTGGGCGGACGCAGGGTGAAGTCGGGCGGCACCGTCAGGGGCGCACGTCGCACCACCTGGAATTCGTCGGGAACCCGGCGCTCGAGGCCGAGCTTCTGCTGGACGGTGCCGCTGCAGGCAGCGAGCAGCGTCAGCGTGCCGAGAACGAGAATCGATCGCCCGTTTCTCCACCTCATCGCGTTTTCTCCCCGGTCTTACCCGGCTGTGCGCGGCTTTCCATGAAACTTTCCCAGATCAGCAGGGAGGCCCCCCCGACCACGGCCACATCGGCCAGATTGAAGGCCGGCCAATGGTAGGACTGGATATAGAAGTCGAGGAAGTCCACGACCATCCCGTAGCGCAGGCGATCGACGACATTGCCGAGCGCCCCGCCGATCACCATCCAGATGGCGAAGCGGGCGAGGGTCCGCTGCTCCTGGCGCAGCCAGAACAGAAGGCCGATCACGATCGCCAGGGCGATCCCCGAAAGAAGCCAGGCGCTGGCCAGGGGATGGCCGGCGAACAGGCCGAAGCTGACCCCGCGGTTGAACACCAGAACCAGGTTGAAGAAGGGCAGAACGGGCACGCTCTGGCCGGGATCCAAGGTCTCCAGGACCAGCCATTTCACCCCCTGATCGATGGCCAGTACCCCGGCCACGATCAGCAGGCCGCCGGGCAAGCCGAGGCGCCTCGGCGCCATCGCGCTCAGGCCGCCACCAGGGCCACCGCCTCGCGGCAGCGCGGGCAGAGCTCGTCGGCGGCATCGACACTCTCCAGGATCCGCCAGCAGCGGGCACATTTGTGCCCCCGCGCCGGCTGTGGCACCACCGCCACCCCGGGCACCTCTGGAAGACGGAAGGCCTCGGTCGGGCCCTCCCCGACCTCCAGCCGGATATCGCTGGTGATCGCCAGTTCGGCCAGATCCACTCCCTCCAGCAGGGTTGCCAGTTCCGGCGAGACATGGACGACGGGAGCGGCCTGCAGGCTGGAGCCGATCCGCTTTTCCTTGCGCTCCTGCTCGAGCGCGCCGGTGATGACCCGCCGGATCTGGCGGATCTTCTCCCAGCGCAGGGCCAGGCCGGGCGCCCGCCAGTCCTCCGGAATCTCCGGGAACAGCTCGAGATGGACGCTGCCGTCCTCGGACGGAAAGCGGGTCAGCCAGGCTTCCTCGGCGGTGAAGCAGAGCACCGGCGCCAGCCAGCGCACCAGGCAGTGGAACAGCTGGTCGAGCACCGTGCGTGCCGCCCGCCGGCGGATGCTGTCGGGCCGGTCGCAATAGAGCGCATCCTTGCGGATGTCGAAGTAGAAGGCCGAGAGGTCGTTGGCGCAGAAATTGTGCAGGGCCGAATAGAGCGAGGAGAAATCGAACGCCTCGTTGCAGCGCGGCACCATCCGGCCCAGCTCCCACAGCCGGTGCAGCACCCAGCGGTCGAGCTCGGGCATATCCGCCGGCGGCAGCCGCTCGCTCTCGGAAAACTCCCGCAGATTGCCGAGGATGTAGCGCAGGGTGTTCCTCAGACGGCGATAGGCATCGGCCTGCCCCTGGAGGATCTCGGGGCCGATGCGGATATCCTCGGTATAGTCGGCGCTGACCACCCAAAGGCGCAGGATGTCGGCCCCGTGGGCCTTCATCAGATCCAGCGGCGAGACCACGTTGCCCAGGGATTTGGACATCTTGCGGCCTTCGGCATCGACCACGAAGCCGTGGGTGAGCACCGCCTCGAAGGGCGCGCGACCACGGGTGCCGCAGCTTTCCAGAAGCGAGCTCTGGAACCAGCCGCGATGCTGGTCGGAACCTTCCAGATAGAGCGAGGCCGGCCATTTGAGGTCGGCCCGCCGCTCGAGGACGATGGCGTGGGTCGAGCCGGAATCGAACCACACATCGAGAATGTCCTCGACCTTCTCGTACTCCTCCGCCCGGTAGCGATCGCCCAGGAACTCCTGCGGATCGCGGCTCCACCAGGCCTCCGCCCCCTCCTCCTCGAAGGCCCGGGCGATGCGCTCGACCACTTCGGGATCGCGCAGCACCTCGCCGCTCTGGCGATGCACGAAAACGGCGATCGGCACCCCCCAGGCGCGCTGCCTCGAAACGCACCAGTCGGGCCGGGTCTCGACCATGGCGCGGATCCGGTTGCGCCCCTGCGGCGGCACCCAGCGGGTCTCGTCGATGGCCCGAAGGGCCTTTTCGCGCAGCCCATCCGGCCCGTCCATGGGGATGAACCACTGGGCGGTGGCGCGGAAGATGAGCGGTGCCTTGGAGCGCCAGCTGTGGGGATAGCTGTGGGTCAGCCGGCCGCGGGCCAACAGCGCCCCCCTGGCCTCCAGCGCCTCCAGCACCGGTTCCGCGGCCTCGAACACATGGATGCCGACGAAACCGGGTACTTCCTCGGTGTAGCGCCCGTCCTCGGCCACCGTGTCGGGCACCTCGAGCCCGTATTTCTGGCCCAGCGCGAAGTCCTCGGCGCCGTGCGAGGGGGCGATGTGGACGAGACCGGTGCCCTCCTCGGCGGAGACGAAATCGGCCGGCAGCAACGGCACCTCGAAGCCGTAGGCATCGGCGAAACCGGCCAGCGGATGGGCGGCTTTGGTGCCCGCGAGCTCGCGCCCCTTGAAGCGGGCGACCACCTTCCAGCCGGTGATCCCGGCCGCCTCGGCGACTTCCTCGATCAGGGTCTCGGCCAGCAGGATGCGCTCGCCGGGGCGGGCCCGGCTGCCGCCAGCCACCGCCGTCACCTCGACGACCGCATAGTCGATGTCCTCGCCATAGGCGATGGCGCGGTTGGCCGGGATGGTCCAGGGGGTGGTGGTCCAGATCACCGCAGCCGCGCCCTCGAGCTCGGGGCGAGAAACCTTCTCGAGCGGGAACCGCACCCAGATGGTGGTCGAGGTGACGTCCTGATACTCGACCTCGGCCTCGGCCAGGGCGGTCTTCTCCACCACCGACCACATCACCGACTTCTTGCCCCGATAGAGCTGGCCGGAGAGCAGGAACTTGCCGAGCTCGCGATAGATCACCGCCTCGGCGTCATAGGCCATGGTGGTGTAGGGATCATCCCAGTCACCGACCACCCCGAGCCGCTTGAACTCGCGCTTCTGGACCTCGATCCATTTGGCGGCGAAGGCCCGGCATTCCTTGCGGAACTCGACGATCGGCACGGCATCCTTGTCCTTGCCGCGCTTGCGGTACTGCTGCTCGATCTGCCATTCGATGGGCAGGCCGTGGCAGTCCCAGCCCGGCACATAGGCGGCGTCCCGGCCGAGCATCTGCTGGCTGCGGTTGATCACGTCCTTGAGGATCTTGTTGAGGGCGGTGCCCATGTGCAGATGGCCGTTGGCATAGGGCGGCCCGTCGTGGAGAATGAACTTCTCCCGTCCCCTGGCGGCTTCGCGCATGCGGGCGAACAGGCCCAGACGGTCCCAGCGTTCGACCATGCCCGGTTCGCGCTGCGGCAGGTTGGCCCGCATCGGGAACTCGGTCTTCGGCAGAAAGACGGTGTTGCGGTAATCCTTGGCCATGGCCCGATTTTCGTTGTTCAGGAGACGGTCGTCAAAGCATGGATCTCGCGGGCGCGCGCACAATCGCGCGCCATTTCCCGCTGCAGTGCCTCGATGCTGTCGAAACGGCGCTCCTCGCGCAACCATTCGATGAAGGCGACGCGCAGGCGGCGACCATAGAGATCCCGGGTCCCGTCGAGAAGATGGACCTCGAGCTTGACCTCGCCACCGCCGAAGGTGGGCCGGTTGCCGAGACTGGCCACCGCCGGATGCCAGCGCCAGCCCGGCGCCTCGCGTACCGCCGCGCGCACCGCATAGATGCCGTTTCCGGGCAGCAGCGGTCGCCGGCCGACCGGCTTGATGTTGGCCGTCGGATAGCCGAGTTCGCGCCCCCGGCGGTCGCCTTCGACCACCCCGCCGCGGACCTCGAAGGCATAGCCCAGAAGATGCGCCGCCTGCCGTACCCGGCCTTCGGCCAATGCCTCGCGGATCCGGGTCGAGGAGCAGATGGCGCCGTCGATCACCAGCTTGGGCACCGCCCGCACGGCGAAACCGTGCGCCGCACCGAGCTCGCGCAGCAGGGCGGCATCGCCGGCGCGACGATGGCCGAAGCGGAAATCCTCGCCGGT
Organism: uncultured Geminicoccaceae bacterium; assembly: GCA_964475675.1. Classification (GTDB taxonomy): domain Bacteria; phylum Pseudomonadota; class Alphaproteobacteria; order Geminicoccales; family Geminicoccaceae; genus JALSRW01. The sequence continues at coordinate 102 of CAYYZI010000134.1, read as the reverse complement.
GGCGACCCCGCGCACGGCGTAGGCACCGGCCAGAATGCGGGCCACGAACTCGACCGGCGAAAGCCGCATCAGTGCCGGTCCGAAGCGCAGCACGAACAGGAT
>CAYYZI010000133.1:0-7223 GCA_964475675.1 uncultured Geminicoccaceae bacterium | reverse complement strand
ATCCGCATCGATCACATCCTGCTGTCACCGCCGGCGGTCGATCGTCTGGCCGACGCGGTGATCGACAAGAAGCCGCGCGGCCGGCCCAAGGCCTCCGACCACACCCCGCTGATCGTGACACTGGAGGAACCGGTCTCCTCTATTCCTTGATCGCCCCGGTCAGGCTCGAGACATAGTATTCCACGAAGAAGGAATAGACGATGGCCACCGGCACCGAGCCCAGCAGGGCGCCGGCCATCAGCGAGCCCCAGTGATAGATGTCGCCTTCGACGAGCTGGGTGAGCACCGCCACCGGCACCGTTTTCTTCTCCGAGGACTGGATGAAGGTGAGCGCGTAGATGAATTCGTTCCAGCTCAGGGTGAAGGCGAAGATACCGGCCGAGATCAGCCCGGGCACCGCCAGCGGCAGGGTGATCTTCCACAGGATCTGCAGCCGGCTGGCGCCGTCGATCAGGGCGCATTCCTCGAGCTCATAGGGAATCGACTTGAAATAGCCGATCAGCAGCCAGGTGCAGAAGGGAATGAGAAAGGTGGGATAGGTCAGGATCAGGGCCATCGGACTGTCGAACAGCCCGAGCTTGAAGACCATGGTGGCGAGCGGAATGAAGAGGATCGAGGGCGGCACCAGATAGGCGAGGTAAATGGCGAGGCCGACCCATTGCGAGCCCCGGAAGCGCAGCCGCTGGATGGCATAGGCGGCGAGCACGCTGGCGAACAGGGAGATGAAGGTGGAGACCACCGAGACCGTCATGGTGGTGGTCAGCCAGCGGGGATAGTCGGTCTCGAACAGCAGCTTGTAGATGTTGGCGAAGGTCGGCGAGTAGACGATGAGGGGATTGAAATCCTTGTAGTTGAGCAGCTCCTCGTTCGACTTCAGCATCGTGATGGTCATCCAGTAGAACGGAAAGAGGAGGATGATCACGAAGCAGACGAGGGGCACGTAGATGGTCACCACCTGGCGGGGGATCGACTCCCAGGCGATGACGTCGGAGCGCTCGGCGACGGTGGTGACCGGGGCCGGCTTGGCTTCACTCATTGCTTTCCCCCTGCTGCCACTTGCGGCGTGCGAGCGCGAAGTAGCTGAACACGGTGGCGAAGACGAGGAACGGAATCATCGCCACGGCGATGGCCGAACCCTCGCCGAGCTGACCGCCGGGGATCGCCCGCTGGAAGGCCAGGGTGGCCATCAGATGGGTGGCGTTGACCGGACCGCCGCGGGTGATCGCGTAGACCAGCTGGAAGTCGGTGAAGGTGAACAGCACGGAGAAGGTGAGCACCACCGCCAGGATCGGCAGGATCATGGGAAAGGTGATGTAGCGGAACCGCTGCCAGGCCGTCGCCCCGTCCAGCAGTGCCGCCTCGTAGAGCGAGGGCGAAATGGTCTGCAGCCCGGCCAGCAGGCTGATGGCGACGAAGGGGATGCCACGCCAGATATTGGCGGCGATCAGCGACCAGCGGGCGTTCCAGGCATCCCCCAGGAAGTTGATGTAGGTGTCGCGCCAGCCCAGCACATCCACCAGCACGTAGGAGATGACCGAGAACTGGGCATCGTAGATCCACCAGAAGGCGATCGCCGAAAGCACCGTCGGCACGATCCAGGGCACCAGAATGATGGCCCGCAGAAACGATTTGAACGGGAGCTGGCGGTTGAGGAGCAGGGCCAGCCACAGGCCGAGGGCGAACTTGCCGGCGGTGGCCACCACCGTGTAGAGAATCGTGTTGCCGACCGACATCCAGAAGATGCGATCACTGAACAGCAGCTCGTAGTTGAACAGCCCCACGAACTCGCCGCCACGACCGATACGGGTGTCGGTGAAGGCAAGCCAGATGCCGAGCCCCAGCGGATATGTGAGAAAGACGACGAGAAGGCCGACCGCCGGCAGCAGACACATGAAGATCAGAAAGGGTTTGTAGTCGAACAGGCGGGCGAGCCAGTTGGCATGCCCCGACCGCCAGCCCAGCCTCTCGCTTTGCGCTGCCAAGATCCGCCTTCCCCCGGATGATGCGGGCCGGCCCCGCGGGGACCGGCCCGTGCCTCAAGGCCTCAGGACTTGTAGTAGCGCAAGGCGCGCCGCTCCGCCTCGGCGGCGGCCTCCTCCGGTGTCGCCTGCCCGATGCAGGCGGCGGCCACCATCTGGACCATGACGAAATCGGCCAGCACCGCCTGGGAAGCCGGGCCGAGCGTGCCCTTGTAGCTGTCCCACAGCGAGTCCTTCATGATGTGCTGGTAGGGCGTCACCTTCGGATCGGAGGTCCACACCTCGCTTTCGTCGTAGGCCTTCAGCGGATGGTTCCAGTAGCCGATACAGTTGATGAGGAAGGGATCGTACTGCTCCTTCTCCATCATGAAGCGGATGTAGTGCTTGGCCGCGTTCGGATAGGGCACGTACTTGAAGACCATGGCGTTGACCACCAGCGACCGCTCGGTCGGGAAGCCCACCGGCCCGACCGGCATGCGTGCGTGGTAGATGTCCTCGGCCATTTCGCGGATCTTCGGATCGTCCGAATTCTTGGCGGCGAAGTAGATCGAGATGCCGTTCTGGGTCAGACCGATCTGACCGGAAAGGAAGGCCTTGTTGTTGTTGGCATCGAGCCAGGACTCGGTGCCCGGAATGAAGGTCTCGTACAGGGCCTTGCCGTATTTCAGCGCCTCGATGGTTTCCTTGCTGTTGATGATCACCCTGTCGTTCTCGTCGACCATCGCCCCGCCATGGGCCCAGACCAGCCAGTGCGTCCAGGCATTGGCGTCGCCCACCGCGTTGCCCAGGGCGAAGCCGGGCGGATGGCCGGCCTTGTTGAGCTTGCGGCAGAGATCGAGGAAGCCGTCGAGATCCTGCGGGACCTCGCTGTATCCGACCTCGTCCACCCAGGACTTGCGGTAGACGATGCGACCGCCGGCGGCGCCGTAGGGGATCGAGATCCACTTGCCGTCCTTGGTGCCGTAGCGCTCGGCCAGCGGCCACCAGCCGCCGTATTTCTCGCCCAGATAGCTGGCGAGCTCGGTCATGTCGTGCAGCTTGTCGACATACTGGAAGGGGTCATCGCTCCAGCCGACGATCACGTCCGGGCCACTGCCGACATTGGCGGCCACCGCCGTCTTCGGGCGCAGATCCTCCCAGCTCTCGAACTCGAGCTTGACCGGAACGCCGGTGACCTCGGTGAATTTCTCGGTGTTCTTGCGGAACCAGATCTCGTCGGCGGAGACGAACTTGGACGGCCGCAGCACCCGCAGCTTGGCCCCTTCCTCGATCGGCCAGTCGGGGATGGGCACGTCCTTGACGGGCACCGCTGCCCGCAGGGCACCGGTCGAGAGCATGCTGCCCGCGGCGAGGGCTCCGAGCCCGAGCTTCACGGTATCGCGACGAGTCAAGCGTGGCATGGCTTGCGCCTCCCTTTTTTCGGCTATCGCGCCGGCAACTGGACTGCCTGCCGGCGCCCCTTTTCTACATCATCCTGCCCCTGCGTCACAGGGAATGCAACACGGCCCTTGTCCCGCCACCGAGGTGCCGTCGCCGCCCGGCATTTTCGGCCGCCCCGTTAACCTCGCCTTAATCTCCTTCCCCTAGCCTCGGCGGTGTGACGGCATCAAGGCGGAGGACGCGCCATGGCCAAGGCAGCCCGTATCACCGCAGCCCCCGCGGCATCGACCGGCGCCGAGACGACCGAGCGTAGCGAACGGCTGCCGGTGCCCGTCGCGGTGGCCGTGATCCTCGGGCTTTCGGCCCTTCTCTGGGCCCCCATCCTCTACGGGCTGAGCCTCCTGTTCGGCTGACGGACACCCTCCGACCGGGCCGCGCCGGCTCCGCCCGGAGCACCCGGCGGGCGAGCGCGGGCGGAGCCGGACGGCGTTTGCGGCGCGCTTGACCCCACCCCGCGGCTTGTTACTGTGCCTTCGAATGAAGGTACCGGCGATCGAACCGGGTCGGTTCGCGTCGGTGCGCACAACAAACATGATCGCGGAGGCACCGCCATGCGTACCTCGCTCCGTTGCGTTTCCCTCCTGGCCGTCCTCGCCGGGATGGGGGCCGGCCTGGCCCAGGCCCAGAGTCTGACCATCGGCATTTCCAGCGAGCCCAGCGCGCTCGACCCCCACTATCACAATCTCGGCCCCAACAACGCCATGCGGCGCCACATTTTCGAGAGCCTGGTGGGCCAGGACGAGAATCAGCGGCTGGTGCCGCAACTCGCCGAGAGCTGGCGCACCCTCGACGACACCACCTGGGAATTCAAGCTCCGCAAGGGCGTGAAGTTCCACGATGGCAGCGATTTCACCGCCGCCGATGTGGTCTACTCCCTGTGCCGCATTCCCAACGTCAAGGACAGCCCCTCCTCCTTCACCATCTACACCAAGGCGGTGGAGGCGGTGGAGACCCCGGACCCCTACACGCTGATCGTCAGGACCGCGCGTCCCTACCCGCTGCTGCCGGTCGAGTTCTCGAGCTGGGCGGTGATCTCGGCGCCCGCCGATGCCGAAAACCTGACCTTCGACAAGGAAGGCTGCGACTACGCCAACTGGCCGAAGACCACCGACTTCAACAGCGGCGAGCTGGCCATCGGCACCGGGCCCTTCCGCTTTCTCGAATATGTCAAGGGCGACCGCATCGTGCTCGGCCGCAACGACGAATACTGGGGCGAGAAGTCGCCCTGGGAGAAGGTCGTCTTCCGTCCCATCACCAGCGCCGCCCCCCGGGTCGCGGCCCTTCTCGCCGGTGATGTCGACCTGATCGACAATCCCCCCGTCCAGGACATCCCGCGGCTCAAGAAGGATCCCAAGCTCGACGTCGCCTCGGGCCTCTCCAACCGGGTGATCTATCTCCATTTCGATCACTTCCAGGAGCCCACCCCCGGCGTCAAGGGAACCGGCGGCAAGAATCCCTTCAAGGACTGGCGGGTGCGTGAGGCGGTGTCCAAGGCGATCAACCGGGAGGCCATCGTCGAGCGCATCATGGGCGGTCTCGCGGTGGCCGCCTCGCAGCTCATCCCGCCCGGGATGTTCGGCTACAATCCCGATCTGAAGGTCGAGCCCTACATGCCCGACCGCTCCAAGGAACTGCTCGCGGAAGCCGGCTACCCCAACGGCTTTGAGCTGATCCTGGGCACCCCCAACGACCGCTACATCAACGACGAGAAGATCGCCCAGGCGGTGGCCCAGATGCTCACCCGGGTGGGCATCAAGACCACCGTCGACGCCTCCACCAAGAGCGTCTTCTTCAAGCGTCGCAACAAATACGAGTTCAGCTTCTACATGGCCGGCTGGGGCTCGGGTACCGGTGAGGCGAGCTCGCCGCTGCGGGCGCTGGTGGCCACCCGCAACAAGGAGAAGGGCTATGGCGGGACCAATCGCGGGCGCTACTCCAACCCCGAGCTCGATGCCCTTCTCGACCAGGCGCTGTCGACCGTGGACGATGCCAAGCGGGAGAAGCTGCTGCAGCAGGCGATGGCCATCGCCATGAAGGACTATGCCATCCTGCCGCTCCATTACGAGGTCACCTCCTGGGCCTTCCGCAAGGGCATCACCTACACGCCGCGTACCGACCAGTACACGCTGGCAATGGGCGTCAGGCCGACCGACTGACCGGGTACCGAAGCGGTAGCCCGGCGGCCGGATCGAAAGGGCCATGCTGGCCTATCTGATCCGCAGGCTCTTCCAGGCGGCCATCACCATCGTGGTGATGGCCGTCCTGGTGTTCGTCGGCATCTATGCGATCGGCAATCCGATCGACGTGCTGATCAGCCCCGAGGCCGACCAGGCCGAGATCGAGGCGGCGATCCGCAGGCTCGGTCTCGACCAGCCGCTGTGGCGCCAGTTCCTGCTGTTCGTGGGCAATGCGCTTCGGGGGGATCTCGGCACCAGCTTCGTCCACAACGAGCCGGCGCTGCGGATCATCATCGAGCGCATGCCCGCCACTTTGGAGCTGGCGGTGGCGGCCATGCTGATGGCCGTCTTCCTGGGCATTCCGCTGGGCATGATCGCCGGCCTGCGGCATGACCGGGCCAGCGGCCGCGGCATCATGGCCGCCTCCATTCTCGGCTTCAGCCTGCCCAATTTCTGGCAGGGCATGATGCTGATCATGCTGTTCGCGGTATGGGCCGGCTGGCTGCCTTCGGGCGGCCGCGGCGACACCGTGCCGCTGTTCGGCGTGCCGGTCAGCTTCCTCACCCTGAACGGTCTCCAGCACATCATCCTGCCGGCCATCAACCTCGCCCTGTTCAAGACGGCACTGGTGATCCGCCTGTCGCGGGCCGGCACCCGCGAGGTGATGCTCCAGGACTATGTCAAGTTCGCCCGCGCCAAGGGGCTGAGCGAAACCCGGGTGGTGCTGGTGCACATGCTCAAGAACATCCTCATTCCGGTGGTCACCGTGCTCGGGCTCGAGTTCGGCAGTGTCATCGCCTTCGCGGTGGTCACCGAGACGGTGTTCGCCTGGCCGGGCATGGGCAAGCTGCTGATCGACAGCATCCTCAATCTCGATCGGCCGGTGGTGGTCGCCTACCTGATGCTGATCGTGTTCGTCTTCATCCTCATCAATCTCGTGGTCGACCTCGTCTATTCGCTGCTCGATCCACGGGTGCGGCTGTCGGGGCGGGCGGAATGAGCGGGGCCGGCGGGGCCACGACTTCGGTAAGGGTGGAGACACCATTTCTGCGCTTCGCCCGGCAGTTCGCCGAAAGCCGGGTAGCGATCCTCGCCCTGCTCGGCCTCGTCACCGTCATCCTCGCCGCCCTGCTGGCGCCCTGGATCACCCCCCAGAACCCCTACGACCTCGCCCAGCTCGACATCATGGACGGCAATCTGGCGCCGATGGGCGAGAGCTTCTCCGGCACCGTCTACTGGCTGGGCACCGACGATCAGGGCCGCGACATGCTGAGTGCCATCATCTACGGCATCCGCATCTCGCTGGTGGTCGGCGCCGGCAGCACCCTGGCGGCGCTGCTGATCGGCTGCACGGTGGGGCTGATCGCCGCCTTCTACGGGGGGCGGCTCGAGAACATCGTCATGCGCATCGTCGATCTGCAGCTCAGCTTCCCGGCGATCCTGGTGGCCCTCATCCTGCTCGCGGTGCTCGGCCGCGGCGTCGACAAGGTGCTGGTGGCCCTGATCATCGTCCAGTGGGCCTACTACGCGCGCACGGTCCGCGGCGCGGCGCTGGTGGAGCGGCGCAAGGAATATATCGAGGCGGTGCGCTGCCTCGCCCTTTCCCACCGCCGCATCCTGTTCCGCC
>CAYYZI010000132.1:0-7258 GCA_964475675.1 uncultured Geminicoccaceae bacterium | reverse complement strand
CGCGATCTCCTAGCAGAAGGGCGAGCAAAAAGACCTCTGCCGTGTCCGGATGGCCCTTTTTCAGCTTCTCCCAGTCCTCCATCGCGCGTTTCGCTTGGTCGATGAGGTCGTAGACAGCGCTGCGGTAGAAGGTCGGCTCAAGGTTGTAATCGGCCTCGTGGCGTGCTTCCTGAAGCTCGATGAATGCGGAGGCAACAGCAACCAGATCAGGCGGCAGGCTGCTACCCACTCACCTGTGCCAGGGTCTCGGCATCCTGTTCCGGGAAACCTGCTCGCAAACGTTGCGCATGATACCGTGCACGAACGCCCGTCGGACGATTGTCCGTGTGGTGCCACGACGCGCGACCCGTGTCGCTCCGGCCTCGGCAAGCAGGTGAAACAACGCATAATATGCAGCCGACACAGCGCGACGAAGATCGGCCTGTTTGGGCTTCCTCCCGCGCCCCGCCAGAAAAAGGGCCTGGTGGATCAGATCAGCGTGATAACTCACTCGTCGCCCACGGTCCGAACGTCGTCGAAAGCGCGGCCCTCGTTCTCCAGCCGAAATCGGACGTAGACGAAAGTGTCCTCGAAGCCCGCCTCGCGAAAACGGTCATAGATGTGCCGGCGGATCGCCTCCCGGTTCGTCCACTCCCAGAACCCTTTTTCCTCGGCGTCCTTCGGCAGCACGACCCATACCCAGATCGCCGGATCTCCGGCCCAGTCCTCGCCCTCGCGGAATTCGAGCGCCCGCACCCCGCGCCTCTCCTCGCGGAACCTGTCCAACAGTTCCTCGAGCAGCTCTCGGGCCGTTTCCTTGGGCACTGTCGCGCTCTTCATCCGACGATCTCCGAAGATTGCCCGGCGAGTGTACGCCAGACCATCTCCGGCGCAAAGCGCGCCCGGGCGTTACCGGACCGCGGCCGTTACAACCTTCGCTCCCTGTGGCAGGTTGATGCGTGGAACCGAATCAGCGGGGAGGTGCGCGATGGCGAAATGGGAGGACGACGGGGAGCTCTTTCGGCTGATGCGGGAGGAGCTGTTCACCGCCGTGGTCGGCGATGTGCTGGCCGGGATGGGGCTCTTGAGCCAGTTCCTGCCGCCCGAGATCCGGCTTCTGGACGAGCGCAGGGTGCTGGTCGGACGGGCGATGACGGTGCTGGAGGCGGATGTCTTCGCTGCGACCACCAAAGGGACCGCCAATCCGCTGTCCGCCAAACCCTTCGGGCTGATGCTGGAAGCCCTCGACGATCTGCGCCCGGGCGAGATCTATGTCTGTACCGGCGGCTCGCCCACCTATGCGCTCTGGGGCGAGCTGATGTCGATCCGGGCGATGCATCTCGGCGCCGCCGGCGCGGTGCTCGACGGCCATGTCCGCGACAGCCGCGAGATCCTGGCACTCGGCTTTCCGGTGATGGCCCGCGGCCGGTACGCCCAGGACCAGGGACCCCGCGGCAAGGTGATCGATTATCGGGTGCCGATCCGCATCGGCCAGGCCTCCATCGCCCCCGGCGATCTGCTGTTCGGCGATATCGACGGGGTGCTGGTGGTGCCGCGCGCGGCCGAGGAGGAGGCGGTGCGCCTGGCACTGGAGAAGGTGCGGGGCGAGAATGCCGTGCGCGAGGCGCTGAAGGCGGGGATGAGCACGGTCGAGGCCTTCCGCAAGTTCGGGGTGATGTAGCCCCGCGGCGCGTTCCGGCACCGGTCGGCACGCCGCGGCGGGGGCCCGCGACCGACCGTCGCGGAATGTCCCTTGACCTTCCTGTAACTGGAAGCCACACATACCCGGTCGACGAGCCGGCCCCGAGGAGGCGCGAAATGGCGACTGCGACCGTTGTTCCCGGAAAAACAGATCTCACCCGACTGTCCGTGCCCATCGAAGGCATGAGCTGTGCTGCCTGTGCGACGCGTGTGGAGAAGGCCCTGCGTGCCGTGGCGGGGGTGCGGGAGGCCGATGTCAATCTCGCCCTCGAGCGGGCCGAGGTGAAGCTCGAGCCCGGCGCCGATGCCGGGGCCGTCGTTCAGGCCGTGGGCAAGGCCGGCTACAAGGTGCCGGAAACCCGCCTGCAGCTCATCATCCACGGCATGACCTGTGCCTCCTGCGCCGGCCGGGTGGAAAAGGCCCTCAAGGCCGTCCCCGGGGTGATCGACGCCACCGTCAATCTCGCCCTCGAACGGGCCGAGGTGCGGGCTCCCGAAGGCGCGCTGGACATCGCCGCGCTGCTGAATGCGGTGCAGCGCGCCGGCTACGAGGCGCGTCTGGTCGAGGAGGAGCATGCCGGCGAGGAGAGCGAGGAGGAGGCCAGGGCCGCCCGTCGCATGCCTTGGACCCTTTCGCTCGCCATTGTCCTCACCCTGCCGCTGGTGGCGCAGATGATCTGGCGCGCCTTCGGCGTCGAATTCCATCTCTCTCCCTGGCTGGAGATCGCGCTGGCGACGCCGGTGCAGTTCGTCTCCGGCTGGCATTTCTACACCGGTTCCTGGAAGGCGCTGAAGGCCAAGAGCGGCAACATGGACCTGCTCGTGGCCATGGGCACCACCGCCGCCTATCTCTACAGCCTGGTGCTGGTGCTGATGTACGGCAACGCCGTCGCCGGTCAGCTCTATTTCGAGGCCTCGGCGGTGATCATCACCCTGGTGATGACCGGCAAGTGGCTGGAGGAGCGGGCCAAGCGCAGCGCTTCCGAGGCCATCCGCCAGCTCATGTCACTGCGGCCCGAGACCGCGCGGGTGGTGCGCGACGGCCGCGAGGTCGAGGTCTCGGTGAGCGAGGTCCAGGTCGGCGATCTGCTGGTACTGCGCCCCGGCGAGCGGGTGCCGGTGGACGGCGAGATCGTCGATGGCGAGAGCGAGTTCGACGAATCGCTGGTGACCGGCGAGAGCATGCCGGTGGCCCGCGGCCCCGGCCAGCCGGTGATCGCCGGTGCTCTCAACGGTGCCGGCATGGTGCGTTTTGCCGCCACCCGGGTGGGCACCGACACCACGCTTGCCAAGATCGCCCGCCTCGTCGAGCAGGCCCAGGCCGGCAAGGCCCCCATCCAGCGCCTGGTCGATCAGGTGAGCGCCATCTTCGTGCCCATCGTCATCGGCATCGCGATCCTCACCTTCGGCGGCTGGATGGCCCTGGGCGGCACCTTCGAGATGGCCCTGGTGGCGGCGGTCTCGGTGCTGGTCATCGCCTGCCCCTGCGCCCTCGGCCTCGCCACCCCGACAGCCCTGGTGGCGGGTACCGGCTCGGCGGCCCGCGCCGGCATCCTGATCCGGGACATCGAGACCCTGGAACGCGCCCATAATGTCGATGTGGTGGTGTTCGACAAGACCGGCACCCTGACCGAGGGCAAACCCGAGGTCACCGCCATCGTGCCGCTGGCGGGCGAGGAGGCGGAACTGCTGGCGATCGCCGCCACCGCCCAGTCCGGCAGCGAGCATCCTCTGGGCCGGGCCATCGTCCGCGCCGCCGAGGAGCGCGAGCTCGCCATCGGCCAGGCCGAGAGCTTCTCGAGCGTGGTAGGCCAAGGCATCGAGGCGGTGGCCGAGGGGCATGCGGTGCGCATCGGCCGTGCCCCCTTCGTCGCCGAGAAGGCACCCCTGCCGGCGGAGCTGGAGCCGCGCGCCCGGGAGCTCGAGGAACAGGCCTACACGGTGGTCTGGGTGGCCCGCGACGATCGGGTGCTGGGTCTCATCGCCCTCGCCGACCGCATCCGCGAGGACGCCGCCACGGCGATCGCCCGACTGCACAAGCAGGGGGTGCGTACGGTGATGCTCAGCGGCGACAACCGCCTCGCCGCCGAGCGGGTGGCGGCGCGGCTGGGGATCGACGAGGTGCGCGCGCCGGTGCGGCCCGAGGACAAGTCCGGCGAGGTCGAGCGGCTGCGTGAGCAGGGCGATGGGGTGGCGATGGTCGGCGACGGCATCAACGACACCCCGGCGCTGGCCGCCGCCGATGTCGGCATCGCCATGGGCTCGGGCGCCGATGCGGCGCTGGAGACCGCCGGCATCACCCTGATGCGCACCCGTCCCACCCTGGTGCCGGCGGCGCTGGAAATCGCCAAGGCGACGCGTCGCAAGATCTGGCAGAACCTGTTCTGGGCGTTTATCTACAATACCAGCGGCATCCCCCTGGCGGCGGCGGGCTATCTGAGCCCGGAACTGGCCGCCGCGGCGATGGCCCTCTCCAGCGTCAGCGTGGTCAGCAATTCCCTGACCCTGCGTCGCTGGACACCTCGACTGGACCGGGAGTGACGCCTTGAACATCGGTCAAGCAGCCCAGCGCAGCGGCCTTCCGGCCAAGACCCTGCGCTACTACGAGGATATCGGACTGATCGTCCCCAGCGGCCGCAAGAACAACGGTTATCGCGACTACAGCGAGCGGGACGTGCGTCTGCTGCGCTTCGTGCAGCGGGCGCGCTCGCTGGGCTTCTCGGTGCGCCAGTGCCGCGAGCTTCTGGATCTCTATCTCGACCGCAACCGGGCGAGCGCCGATGTCAAGGGCATCGCGCTCGCCCGCATCGGCGAGATCGAGCGCAAGATCCGCGAGCTGGAGGCGATGAAGGCCGAGCTCGAGCATCTGGCCGAGAAATGCCATGGCGACGAGCGCCCCGACTGCCCGATCCTCGAGGATCTGGCGGCCGCCGAGGCGGAGGAGCGGGAACTCGTCTGAGCGGCGCGCGGATGACGCCATCGCTGGTGGCCCCTCCGGGAGTCGAACCCGGACGGCCCGATCGGGCCAGCGGATTTTAAGTCCGCTGCGTCTACCGGTTCCGCCAAGGGGCCGGACGGTGCCGCCAATCTAGCGCAGCACCGCGGCCGTTCCTACTGCCGGTTGCGTGCGCTTTTCGCTTCCCGCCTCAGGCCGCCTGCTTCGCCTGCTGCAGCAGCGCCCACAGCCGCCCCGGGGTGGCCGGCATGTCGACATGGCGGATGCCGCGTTCGGAAAGGGCGTCCACCAGGGCGTTCATCACCGCCGCGCAGGAACCCACCGAGCCGGCCTCGCCGCAGCCCTTGACCCCGAGCGGATTGTTGCGGCAGGGCACCTCGATGGTCGAGAAGTGGAAGAAGGGCAGATCGTCGGCCCGCGGCATGGTGTAATCGACGAAGGAACCGGTCACGAGCTGGCCGCTGTCCGCATCGTAGACGGTGTGCTCGAGAAGGGCCTGGCCGATCCCCTGCACCACCCCGCCATGCACCTGCCCCTCGACGAGTAGCGGGTTGAGCACCACCCCGAAATCGTCGACGATGTTGTAGTTGACGATCTCCACGGTGGCGGTCTCGGGATCGATCTCCACTTCCGCGATATGGCAGCCGTTGGGGAAGGTCCAGGCGGAGAGCTGGATCCTGGCCTCGGCATCGAGCCCGCCTTCGAGCCCCTCGGGCGGATTGGGCATGCTGCGGGCGATCTTCGCCAGCTCCAGGATCTCGATGGCGCGGTCGGTACCGGCCACGCGGAAGACGCCGTCGGCGAAGCGGATGTCGGCCACCGCCGCCTCGAAATGCTGGGCGGCGAAGGCCCGCCCCTTCTCGATCACCTTGTCGGATGCCTCGAGGATGGCGGTGCCCTCGGCGGTGAGCGAGCGTGAGCCGCCGGTACCGCCGCCGGCCGGCAGGGCATCGGTATCGCCCTGGACGATGCGGATCCGCTCGAAGGGCACGCCGAGGCGTTCGCACAGCACCTGGGCGTAGGCCGTCTCGTGGCCCTGGCCGTTCGATTGCGTGCCCACATAGACCGCCACCGTGCCGTCCTCGCGGAACTCCACCTTGGCCGCCTCGTTGGGATCGCCCATGGTCGATTCGATGTAGTAGCACATGCCGATGCCGCGAAGCTTTCCGCGCGCCCGCGCTTCCGCCTTGCGCCGTTCCGCCCCGGCCCAGTCGGCCTTTTCCATGCAGGCTTCCATCAGCCGCGCGAACTCGCCGGAATCGTAGGTCTCGCCGGCGGCAGTGGTAAACGGCATGGCCTCGGGCGGGATGAAGTTGCGGCGCCGGAGCTCGGGCCCGGGAATGCCGAGTTCGGCCGCCGCCGCCTCGATCAGCCGCTCGATGCAGTAGATGCTCTCCGGTCGGCCCGCGCCGCGATAGGCGTCCACCGGCACGGTGTTGGTCATCACCCCGGTCACCCGGTAGCAGAGGGTCTTCACGTCGTAGACCCCGGGCAGCACCTTGAGGGCGGCGCCGGTGGGAATGAAGGGGGCGAAGAAATAGTAGTAGGCGCCCATGTTGGCGGTCACATGGACCCGCATGCCGAGGATCCGGTGATCGGCATCGAAGGCCATCTCCGCCACCGTCACATGGTCGCGGCCCTGGGTGTCGGAAAGGAAGCTCTCGCCCCGCTCGGCCACCCATTTGACGGGCCGGCCGAGCTCGCGGGCGGCCCAGGCCGCCATCCCGTATTCGGGATAGACGAAGCTCTTCATGCCGAAACCGCCGCCGACATCCGGGGTCAGCACCCGCACCTTCTCCTTGGGCATGCCGAGGACCGCTTCGGCGATCACGTCGCGATGCATCCAGCCGCCCTGGGTGGGGGCCCAGACCGTCATCCGGTCCTCCTGTGCATCGTATTCGGCGACACAGGCCCGGGGTTCCATGGCGTTGCACACCACCCGGTTGTTGACGAACTCGAGGCGGGTGACATGGGCCGCCCTGGCGAAGGCTTCCTCCACCGCCTGCTCCTCGCCGTACTGCCAGTCGAAGGCGATGTTGCTCGCCAGATTCTCGTGCACCCGGACGGGGCTCTGCGCCGCCTTGGCGGTGTCCACCACCGGCTCCAGCTCCTCGTAGTCCACTTCCACGAGCTCGGCCGCGTCCCTGGCCTGCTGGACGGTTTCGGCCACCACGAAAGCGACATTGTCGCCGACATGGCGGACCTTGTCGCGGACCAGCATGGGATGGGGCGGGGCCGGAGCCTTGCTGCCGTCGCGGTTGGTCATGGGGATGAAGCAGGGGATCTGCGCCCTGCCCTCGGGGTCGAATTCCTCGGCGGTGACCACCGCCAGCACCCCCGGGCTCTCCTTCGCCGCCGCGATGTCGATGCCGCGGATGCGGGCATGGGCGTGGGGCGAGCGCACCACCACCATATGCGCCTGTCCCGGCAGGGAGATGTCGGTGGTGTAGCGTCCCTTGCCGGTGACCAGCCGCAGATCCTCGACGCGGCGTACCGGCTGTCCGATTCCGAACTTGGCCATGGTGCATCCTCCCCGTTTCCGTGCGCCGTTCGCGCCATGGCTCCCGGTTAAATCAAACAACAAGCCGTAAACAAATCCCAAGACAGTTCCGTAAAGTTGTC
>CAYYZI010000131.1:0-7280 GCA_964475675.1 uncultured Geminicoccaceae bacterium | reverse complement strand
CCGCATCATAAGCACGCATGACTTCATCGGATGATGAGAAAATCATGCCTTCACCGGGTTCAAAGGTCGAAAATGCCGGGATCATTGCCGCGACGACCCTCGCATCTGCAGGATACCGGAAGAACGACGTGTTGTCTGTGGCCTGGAGCACGCCCGGGGCGATCGCGCCCCGGCGGCGGTCAGGCGGCGCCGCAGGGCGTGCAGGGTGCGGGAAGGCGGCGGTAGCGGTTGAGCGCCTCGCGCAGGGCACGGGCGAGATCGAGGCGCTCCTCGGGCGTCAGGAAGGCGCCGATGCGCAGGCGCCGCCCGTGGGAAGCGAGGGTCACGAGGCTGCCCGGCAGTGGCGGCTCGTCCATTTCCACCCGCACCCAGTAGGGCTCGAAGCGCCAGCAGCGGGTCCGCCCGTCGGGATCGATGCGGCAGACGTGCAGCCCCTGCGCATCGAGCCGTACCAGTTCGCGTCGCCGGGCGGCACGGCGCGCAACCCGAAAGGCGATGTAGACCAGCAGCAGATCGAGGCCGAAAAAGCCGCTCACCGGCCAGGCGCCCATCAGCAGGAAGGGAATCGCGGCGCAGACCGAGGCGGCGGCGAACGCCGACATGAACAACAGGAACCCGGTCCGGCTCAGCGGCGGGTTGGGATAGAGTACCGCCTCGAAGGACGGCCTGTCGCCTTCGGCAACCGCCATGGGAACTCGTTGGTGTTCGTGGCCCGGCTTGTCAGTCCGGATGTTATACGTCTAAGAGGGCGCCTGCCAAGTGGGAGGGCGGCAGCATGGCAGGCCCGAAACGTTCCCGTCGGGCGCCCGGCAGTCGCCTGACCGAGGAGGAGATCGAGCGCTTCTTCGAGGCGCTGGCGGCGGCCGATCCAAAGCCGCGTACCGAACTCGTCTACAGGGACCCGTTCACCCTGCTGGTGGCGGTGGTGCTCTCCGCCCAGGCCACCGATGTCGGCGTCAACCGGGCCACCGCCGAGCTGTTCGCCCATGCCCGCACGCCCGAGGATTTCGTCCGCCTCGGCGAGGAGGGGATCCAGCGCTACATCCGCTCGCTCGGCCTCTACCGCAACAAGGCCAGAAACCTGGTGGCCCTCTCGCGCATCCTGCTGGAGCGCTACGGCGGACGGGTGCCGCGCGATCGCGAGGCCCTCGAAAGCCTGCCCGGCGTCGGTCGCAAGACCGCCAATGTGGTGCTCAACGAGGCCTTCGGCGAGCCCACCATCGCCGTCGACACCCATGTGTTCCGGGTCTGCAACCGCACCGGCCTGGCCCCCGGAAAGACCCCGCGCGAAGTCGAGGAAAAGCTCGTCCGGATCGTGCCCGAGCGCTTTCGCCGCGGCGCCCATCACTGGCTGATCCTGCTCGGACGCTACATCTGCAAGGCGCGCCGCCCCGAATGCTGGCGCTGTCCGGTGCGTGAGATCTGCCGCCATCCCGACAAGCAGCTCAGTCCGGATCGAACCGCCCGAGCACCCCGGAAGATGTCAGCAGCGCCCCGCTCAGGCGGCGCTCGTTCCTGAGCATGCGGAAGGAGAGCAGGGCCTGCGCCTCCTCGCGAACCTCCTCGCAGCGCCCGGGATCTGCTGCGATATCGACCAGCCAGTCGGGATCCCGCTCGAGGTCGTAGCACACCGCCGGCAGCGCCGCGAAATGCACATAGGCGCGGCGCCGGCCCAGCCGCACCATCAGGCAGCAGGCCTCCGGCGGCAGGCCCAGGCGCCGCTCGAAACGGCCCTCCCTGAGATTGCGGAAATCGTGCTCGTAAACCGCGGCATCGCGCCAGCCCATCGGCTGCCGGCCACGCAGGAACGGAACCAGGGAATGGCCGTCGCATTGCAGCGGCACCTCGAGGCCGAGCCATTCGAGCATGGTCGGCATCAGATCGACATGCTCGGTGAAAGCCGCGATGCGCGCCCCGCGCGCCGCCTCGGGAGAAGGATCGCGGATGATCAAGGGCACGTGGAAGGCCTGGGGGAAGAAGCCCAGCTTGTTGAGCATCCAGTGATCGCCCAGCATGTCGCCATGGTCCGAGGCGAAGACGATGAGGGTGCGGTCCATCTCGCCGCGGGCGGCGAGGCGTTCGAAGATCCGCCCCAGATGATGGTCGAGCTCGGCGATCAGGCCGTAGTAGGCCGCGCGCATGCGGGCCACGGCGGCGGCATCGAGATCGCGCGGCTGGCCGACATTGCGTGCCATCCAGCCGCCATAGCCGAGTTCCAGATGCAGCCGCAGCCAGGGATGAACGGCGGCCTCCTCGGCGAGGGTGGGGGCGCGCACCGGCGGCGGCACCTCGCTCGGCGACACCGCGGCATGCCAGGGCGCGGCGGCGATGTAGGGGTGGTGCGGCTTGATGTAGGAGAGATGGGCGAACCAGCCACCCGCGTTCTGGCCGTCGAGCCAGTCCAGAAAGCGGTCGGTCAGAAAGGCCGTCTCGCTGTCCTCGGCGCGATACGGTGCCGGCTCCTCCATGGGGCGTTCGTAGAGATCCTCGAGGTTGCGCTCGCCATAGCCGCGGCGCCGCAGATGTTCGAGCCAGGGGGCCAGATCCTCGCCCATGAACAGCTCGGCGCGGAAGCCGGGGGCGATCCCTTCGTAGGTGCGCAGCCGCGGATCGTCGGGGCTCAGCCCGCGCGGATCGGCGCTGATGTCGGTGTAGCCGAACAGCACCGGATCGTAGCCGGCGCGCCGCGCGATCTCGGCCACCGTCCTGTGGCGGGCATCGAGTGGGGTGCCGTTGCTCACCGAGCGGTGGTTGAACATGTAGAGGCCGGTATAGAGCGAGGCCCGGCACGGTCCGCAGGGCGTGGCCTGGCCGTAATGCGCGAGAAACAGCGCGCCGTCATCGGCCAGCCGGTCGAGATTGGGGGTCCGCACGCAGGGATGTCCGACCGCCGACAGGCAGTCGCCGCGCCACTGATCGACGGTGATGAAGAGAAGGTTGGTCATGCCCCTGCCGCCCGGCCTTTCGCGAGGCGGCTCTAGGGGTCTCGGCGGGAGAGGGCAACAGGGTTGTCTGCCAGCAAGTAGGATGATATACCTATATCCGTCACGCCAACGCCGGAGAACGGGTCGTGCTGTTCGTCACCAATCGCCGTCTCGAGGAAGGTCCCCGTTCGCGCCCGGGCCGCCGGGTCCATTTCGATCTCGCGGATTCCGAGCCTTCTCCCTCGCTTTTTTTCTGCGAACGGCGCGGTGTCGAGGATTATCTCGAGCTCACCGCCACACCCTTTCTCAACCGCCTGCGGCGGGGGCCGCACCGGCAGATCCTGTTCTATCTGCACGGCTTCAACAGCCAGCCCGAAAAGGACATCTTTCCGATCGCGACCCGCCTCCAAGCGCAGCTCGACGGCATCGCCGCAGGCACCATCCAGGTGGTGCCCCTGATTTGGCCCTGCGACGACGATTTCGGCCTGCTCAAGGACTACTGGGACGACCAGGACGCGGCGGAGATGAGCGGCTTCGCCTTCGGCCGGGTGATCGGCAAGTTCCTCGACTGGCGCGATGCGCTGGCCGAGGCCGCGCCCTGCCTCAAGCACGTCAATCTGCTGGCCCATTCCATGGGCAATCGCGTGTTGCGCTTCGCGCTGGCCAAATGGACCCGGGATCGTGGTGCGCCGCCGGCGCTGTTCCGCAGCCTCTTCCTGGTCGCCGCCGACATCGCCAACGAGAGTCTGGAGCCGGGCGAGGCGGGCCATGCCATCACCCGTGCCGCCCGCAATGTGCTGGTTTATCATGCCGAGGACGATTTCGCCCTGCGCACCAGCAAGATCGCCAATCTGCGCAACAAGGTGGTGAGCCGTCGCCTCGGCCATACCGGGCCGGAAAACCCCGAACGCACGCCGCGCAACGTCGTCGCCATCGACTGCGACGCCGTCAACAACCGCTACGACCCTCTCGGCCACACCTATTTTCTGGACGACGGCGAGGGCCGCCCCGGACTGGTCCTGGAACATATCGCCCAGACCCTGCTGTCCGGGCGCCCGGCCGGTTTTTCCGCGGGCCAGCGCAGCCTGCGACTGCAGGTCGGGGAACGGCCGATGGCCGCCGCCGCCTGACACCGGAACCGCCGGTCGAACCACACAGTCCTTGATCTCGGCGCACCTCCCGCGTTAGCACAAAAGCTAACCATTCCACCAAGGGAGGCCAGGATGCTACGCCAACTCGAATCCTGCGCGCTTGCAGCGGCGACCGGGATCGCCGTGACCCTCGGCGCCATCGGTATCGCGAGCGCCGCCACCGTGACCCTTTCCTGCGGTGCGGTCGGCCTCGAACTGGAGATCTGCAAGGAGGGGGCGGAGGCCTGGGCGGCCGGGACCGGCAACCGGGTCGAGGTCATCTCCACCCCCAACTCGGCCACCGAGCGGCTGGCCCTCTACCAGCAGATCCTGGCCGCCAACTCCGCGGATATCGACGTTTTCCAGATCGACGTGATCTGGCCCGGCATCCTCGCCGGCCATTTCATCGATCTCTCGAAATACATCCCGCAGGAGGAAATCGACCAGCATTTCAAGGCGATCGTCGAGAACAACACGGTCGGGGGCCGGTTCATCGCCATGCCCTGGTTCACCGATGCCGGCCTGCTCTATTACCGCAAGGATCTGCTCGACAAGTACGACCGACCGGTGCCCCAGACCTGGCAGGAGCTGGAGGTGACGGCGCGTCACATCCAGGCCGCCGAGCGCGAGGCCGGCAACCCCAAGATGTGGGGATTCGTCTACCAGGCCAAGGCCTATGAGGGGCTCACCGTCGACGCTCTCGAATGGATCGACAGCTGGCGCGGCGGTACCATCGTCGAGCCCGACGGCACGATTTCCATCAACAATCCGCGGGCGGCCGCGGCCCTGACCTGGGCGGCCGGCACCGTGGGCACCATCGCCCCCGAGGGCGTTCTCAACTATGCCGAGGAGGAAAGCCGCGGCGTCTTCCAGTCGGGCAATGCCGTGTTCATGCGCAACTGGCCCTATGCCTGGGCGCTTTCCCAGGCCGAGGACAGCCCCATCCGCGGCAAGGTCGGGGTGGTCGCCCTGCCCAAGGGCGGACCCGACGGCAAGCATACCGGCGGCCTCGGCGGCTGGCAGCTGGCGGTCTCCAAATACAGCGAGAATCCGGAGGTGGCCGCCGATCTGGTGCGCTATCTGACCTCCTACGACGAGCAGAAGCGCCGGGCCATCAAGGGCTCCTACAACCCGACCATCGAGGCCCTCTATCGTGATCCGGAAGTGCTGGCGGCGGTGCCCTTCTTCGGCTCCCTGTTCGACACCTTCGTCAATGCCGTGGCCCGTCCCTCGCGGGTCACCGGTGCCAAGTACAACCAGGTCAGCGCCGAGTTCTTCAACGCCGTGCATGCGGTGCTGAGCGGCGAGATCGACGCCAAGACCGCGGTCGCCCAGCTCGAACGCAAGCTCGAGCGCATCTCCCGCGGCGGTCGCTGGTAGGCGCAGCGGGGCCGCTGCCGTGCCACCGGGGCGGCCCCCCGTCGCTGCCGCGTCCCGGCCATGGCGGTAGGCGCCGGCACCAACGAACCCGGGTTGCCGCCCTTGCGGCGGCGCTCGGCCCTGTCCCGCCAGCGGGTGCGTGCGGCCTGGCTGTTTCTCGCCCCGATGCTGTTGGTGTTGGCCCTGGTCGCCGGCTGGCCGCTCCTGCGCACCCTCTGGTTCGCGCTGACCGATGCCAGCCTCGCCGATCTCGACAACTACGCCTTCGTCGGTTTTCTCAACTTCTCCTACCTGCTGACCGATCCCGACTGGTGGCTGGCGGTGCGCAACACGCTGGTCTTCACCTTCGCCTCGGTCGCGCTGGAGACGGTGCTGGGCATGCTCATCGCCCTCGCCCTGCACGCCCATTTCCGGGGGCGCGGCCTGCTGCGGGCGGCGGTGCTGATCCCCTGGGCGATCCCCACCGTGGTCTCGGCCAAGATGTGGTCCTGGATGTTCAACGACGTGTTCGGCATCGTCAACGAGCTGTTCCTGGCCCTCGGCCTGATCGCCGAGCCGATCGCCTGGACCGCCTCGCCGGACACGGCGATGGCCGCGATCATCGCCGTCGATGTGTGGAAGACCACGCCCTTCATGGCCCTTCTGCTGCTGGCCGGGCTGCAGATGATCCCCGAGGAGATCTACGAGGCGACCCGCATCGACGGGGTCAATCCGTTCAAGGTCTTCTTCCGGGTGACCCTGCCCCTGATCCGGCCGGCGCTGGCGGTGGCGGTCATCTTCCGCACCCTCGATGCGATGCGCATCTTCGATCTCATCTACGTCATGACCGGCAACAACCGCACCACCATGTCGATGTCGATCTATGCCCGCCAGCAGCTCGTCGACTTCCAGGACGTGGGGTACGGCTCGGCCGCCGCCGCCCTGCTCTTTGCCATCATCGCGGTGATGACCGTGCTCTATCTGATGACCGTGCGCTTCGGCCGCGAGGAATAGGGCGATGGATCCGCGGCTGTGGCTGGCGCTGCCCCTCCTGCCGCTCGTTCTGCTGGCCGCGGGCTGGCGCCATCTGCCCTGGCGCTGGCGTCGCCGGTTTGGCCGTGTCGGCTTCTATCTGCTGCTGGTGGTGCTGATTCTCTACACCGTGTTTCCCTTCTACTGGGCGGTGGTCTCCTCGCTCCGGACCGGCTCCGCCCTGTTCTCGACCGAGCTCTGGCCGCGCAACCCGGCCTGGGACAACTATGTCTCGATTTTCCGCGAGCAGCCCTTCGCCACCAACATCCTGAATTCGGTGCTGGTGGCGGTCACCACCGTGGCCCTCTCGCTGGCCCTTTCGGTGGCCGCTGCCTACGCCCTGGGGCGGGTCTCCTTCCGTGGCCGGATGCCGCTTCTGTTCACCATCCTCGCCGTCTCCATGTTCCCGCAGATCGCCGTGCTGTCGGGCATGTTCGAGCTGGTGCGGGCGTTCGGCCTCTACAACCGCCTGGGATCGCTCACCGTCTCCTATCTGGTCTTCACCCTGCCTTTCTCGGTCTGGGTGCTGACCAGCTTCATGCGCGAGCTGCCCAAGGAACTCGAGGAGGCGGCAATCGTCGACGGCGCCCGTCCGGTCACCCTGGTGCTGCGCATCTTCCTGCCGCTGATGGCCCCGGCCATGGTCACCACCGGCCTGCTCGCCTTCATCGCCGCCTGGAACGAGTTTCTGTTCGCGCTCACCTTCACCCTGTCGGCCGAGCAGCGCACCGTGCCGGTGGCCATCGCGCTGATTTCCGGGGCCAGCGCCTACGAGCTGCCCTGGGGCAACATCATGGCCGCCTCGGTGGTGGTGACCCTGCCGCTCATCCTGCTG
>CAYYZI010000130.1:0-7291 GCA_964475675.1 uncultured Geminicoccaceae bacterium | reverse complement strand
GATGGCGACAGCGAAACAGGGGAGTGCCGCGGAGGAGGATCCGGGCTACGACGCCTTCGGCGCGGCCACGCGTACTTTCGGCACCCTCGGCGACTACAACTGGATCGGTCTCTGGACGCTGTATCTCAAGGAGGTGAAGCGTTTCTTCAAGGTCATCACCCAGGCCGTACTGGCGCCGGTGGTCACCACCCTGCTGTTCCTCGCCATCTTCGCGCTGGCCCTGGGGCGCAGCGGCCGCACCGTCGGCGAGCTGCCCTTTCTGGAGTTCCTCGCTCCCGGGCTGATCATGATGGCGGTGGTCCAGAACGCCTTCGCCAACACCTCCTCCTCGCTGATCATCGCCAAGATCCAGGGCAACATCGTCGACTATCTGATGCCGCCGCTGTCGCCAGGCGAACTGCTGCTGGGGCTGGTGGGCGGCGGCGTCACCCGCGGCATCGTGGTGGGCCTCGCCGTCGGCCTCGCCATGCTGGCCTTCGTCCCCTTCGGTGTCCATTCGCCACTGCTGGCCGTCTACTACCTGCTCTCCGCCTCCACCATGCTGGCCGCGCTCGGGGTGCTGGCCGGGCTGTGGGCGGAGAAGTTCGATCAGGTGGCGGCGATCACCAATTTCGTGGTGACGCCCCTGTCCTTCCTTTCGGGCACCTTCTACTCGATCCGGCAGTTGCCCGAGGTCGCCCACGCGGTGGCGCTGGGCAATCCCTTCTTTTACATGATCGACGGCTTCCGCTATGCGTTGACGGGCCATGCGGACGGTGCCATCTGGATCGGCATCCTGTTCCTGGCGCTCGTCAACCTCGCGCTCTGGCTTGTCTGCCTCCATCTCCTGCGCATCGGCTACAAGCTCAAGGCCTGAGGCCACGGCAGCGTCCGGGAGGCCCGCGCCGCCTTTCGCAACATTCCTCGGTCGGTCACACTGGCATGACACGAAACGCCTCGTTTCCCACCCTGCTGCCCGTCTACAAACGCATCGACATCCTCTTCGAACGCGGCCAGGGCCCCTGGCTCTGGGACCGGCAGGGGCGACGCTATCTCGACTTCTCCAGCGGCATCGCGGTCACAGCATTGGGTCATGCCCATCCGCATCTGGTGGCGGCGCTGACCGAGCAGGCCCAAAAAATCTGGCACGTCTCCAACCTGTTCCGCATCGAGCAGCTCGAGAAGCTGGCCGACAGGCTGGTGGCCAACAGCTTCGCCGAGACCGTCTTCGTCTGCAATTCGGGGGCCGAGGCGATCGAGGCCTGCATCAAGATGGCCCGCCGCTTCCACTGGCATCGAGGCCAGCCCGGACGGCATCGCATCATCACCTTCGAGGGCGCCTTTCACGGCCGCACCCTGGCCACCATCTCGGCCACCCGCAACCCGCGGCTGACCGAGGGATTCGCGCCTCTGCTCGAGGGTTTCGACGTGGTCCCCTTCGCCGATCACGCGGCGGTGCGCGAGGCCATCACCCCGCAGACCGCGGCCATCCTGATCGAGCCGGTGCAGGGCGAAGGCGGGGTGCGGCCGGTGCCCCCCGAATGCCTGCGCGGGCTGCGGCAGCTCTGCGACGAGCACGATCTCCTGCTGATCTTCGACGAGGTGCAATGCGGCATGGGCCGTACCGGCCATCTCTTCGCCTGCGAGGCGGCGGATGTGGCACCCGACATCATGGGCCTCGCCAAGGGGTTGGGCGGCGGCTTTCCGATCGGCGCCTGTCTGGCCACGGCGCGCGCCGCCTCGGGCATGACCCCGGGCTCGCACGGTTCGACCTTCGGCGGCAATCCGCTCGGCTGTGCGGTCGCCAATGCGGTGCTCGATGTGCTGCTGGAGGAGGGCTTTCTCGAAAACGTACGGGCGCAGGGGCGCCACCTCCGCGAACGGCTCGAAGCCCTGCGCGCACGCCATCCCGACCGCATCTCCGATATTCGTGGGCTGGGCCTGATGCTCGGCCTGAAGCCGGCCATGGAGAACACCGACTTCGCCGCCCGGCTGCGGGAGCGCGGCCTGCTGACGGTTCCGGCCGCGGACAATGTGGTGCGGCTCCTGCCACCGCTGGTGATCGGCCGCGAGGAGATCGATCTCGCCTGCGAAACCATTGCCGCGGTGCTGGAGGAAGGCGGGTCATGAATTCCTGCCGGCATTTCCTCGATCTCGACCGGCTCGACAGCGCCACCCTGCGCGGCATTCTCGAGCTGGCGCGACGGCTCAAGGCGGGCGAGCCCTCCTCCGCCCTCGCCGGCGGCGCCCTCGCCATGATCTTCGAGAAACCCTCTACCCGCACCCGGGTCAGCTTCGAGGTGGCAGCGCAGCAGCTCGGTGGTCACGGGGTGGTGCTCAACAGCCGCGACATGCAGCTCGGCCGCGGCGAGACCATCGCCGACACCGCCCGGGTGCTGTCGGGCTTCGTGCGGGCGATCATGATCCGCACCGATCATCACGCGAAGCTGCTGGAACTGGCCGAACATGCGAGCGTGCCGGTGATCAACGGCCTCACCGATCATTCCCATCCCTGCCAGATCATGGCCGACATCCTCACCTTCGAGGAAATCCGGGGCCCGATCGCCGGCCGGCTGGTGGCCTGGTGCGGCGATGGCAACAATGTCGCCACCTCCTTCATCCACGCCGCGGTGCGCTTCGCCTTCCGCCTCCATCTCGCCTGCCCGCCGGAGCTTTCGCCGGCGCCCGAGCTCCTGGCCTGGGCCGAGGCCGAAGGCGGTGATGTGCGGGTCTTCACCGATCCGGCGGAGGCGGTGCGCGGCGCCGATCTGGTGGTCACGGACACCTGGGTGTCGATGGGCGACAGCGACGCCGAGCGGCGCATGGCCCTGCTCGAGCCCTACCGGGTCGATGCCCGGCTGATGGCCCTCGCCGCCCCGGATGCCATCTTCATGCATTGCCTGCCGGCCCATCGCGGCGAGGAGGTCACCGCCGAGGTGATCGACGGCCCGCAATCCGTGGTGTTCCGGGAGGCCGAGAACCGTCTCCATGCCCAGAAGGGCATCCTCGCCTGGTGCCTCGGTGCCTGAGGAGAGCTGCCATCGTGGCGGAACGCATCGTCGACAACGACCTCGTTCGCCCGTTCCATCTGGAGCGCGCCCATCTGCGCGGCCGCTTCGTCCGGCTCGAGGAAACCGTCCATTACGTGCTCACTGCCCATGCCTATCCGGAGCCGGTCTCGCGCCTCCTGGCCGAACTCCTGGTGCTGGCCGGTGGCTTCGTCGGCGCCCTCAAGTTCACCGGCACTTTCAGCCTGCAGATCCGGGCCCAAGGGCCGATCCGCCTGATGGTGGTGGATGTCACCAATGACGGCGTGATGCGCGGCTATGCGAGCTTCGACGAAGAAGCGATCGCCGCTTCGCAGACGCTCGATCCGGCCGGCCTGTTCGGTGAGGCGGTACTCGCCCTGACCGTCGACCAGCGCAGCGCCGGCGGTCAGATGCAGCAGGGGATCGTGCGCATCGACGGCAAAAGCCCGAGCGGCGCGCTGATGATCTATTTCCGCCAGTCGGAGCAGATCCCCACCGCGGTGCGCACCGCCGTCGGCCGCGATCCCCTGACCGGCCGCTGGCGTGCCGCCGGCATTCTGGTCCAGGCGATGCCCGGCGAGGCGGCCGAGGACCCGGAAGAGCGGCAGGAGAACTGGCATCGGGTGATGCTGTTCCTGCAGACGGTGACCGAGGAGGAACTGCTCGGCGACGGGCTGAGCCCCGACGAGGTATTGTTCCGGCTGTTCCACGAAGAAGGGGTGCGCGTCTTCGAGGCGGTGCCGATCACGCCGGGCTGCTCCTGCGATCGCCAGCGGGTGCAGACGATGCTGCGCCAGTTCCCCGCCGAGGAGCTGGAAGGCATGCGCCAGGAGGACGGCAGCATCGGCGTCACCTGCCAGTTCTGCAGTCGGCATTACCTGTTCGCGGCGGGCGAGGTGGATGCCCTCGTCGCCGAACGCTCCGGGAGCGAGACCTGAAATGCGAATGCCATCCCTGCCCAGGCTGCCGATCCTCTTTCTGACGCTGCTGCTCGCCGGCTGTGCGAGCAGCGGGACCGAGCGGCCGGCAGCCGATACCGGCCCACGCCCGCCACTGGTCTTCGCCGTCTCCGCGGTCGAGGTGGTGAACAACAGCTCGCTGCCGGCGCGTACCAGCTTCATCGACAAGCGCCGCTCCGGCGAGCTCGCGAAGAAGCTCGGCGAGCTGCTGCGCCAGCGCATCCAGGCCGGCGGCGGGCCCGGCACGCTGCGCGTGGTGATCGAGAAGGCGGTGCTGGTGGAGCGCCCGGTCGAGAAGACCTCCGGGATCGCCGGCTTCTTCCTGCGCGAAACCGAGGCCCGCCTCGAGGGCAGCATCACCGTCCGTCTCTCGGTCCTCGACGAGGGCGGCTTCCAGCGTGCCTTCGCGCGGGTCAAGGTGGAGCGCTCCCGCCCGGTGCTGGAAGGCACCTCGGTCACCGGCCGGGATGCCCTCGCCCGCGGTCTGATCGACGATCTGCTGGCCCAGTTCCAGGACTCGCTGGAACGCAGCGTCGAGGACAATCTGGCCGCCTTCCTCACCCTCTGAGCGGCCACCGCCGAAGGATCCGCCGATGCACCACGTCTTCTATCGCCAGCTCACCGAAACCTATCCCGTCGCGGTGCGCGGCGAGGGCTGCCACATCATCGACCGCGACGGCCGCCGCTATCTCGATGCCAGCGGCGGCGCCGCCGTCTCCTGCCTGGGCCACAGCCATCCGCGGGTGATCGCCGCCATCAAGCGGCAGCTCGACACCATCCCCTATGCCCATACCGGGTTCTTCACCAGCGAGCCCGCCGAGGCCTTGGCCGACCGACTGATCGCCGCCGCACCACCCGGCATGGACAGGGTCTATTTCGTTTCCGGCGGTTCCGAGGCGGTGGAGGCGGCCCTCAAGCTCGCCCGCCAGTACCATGTCGAGCGCGGCGAGCCGCAGCGCAGCCGGTTCATCGCCCGCCGTCAGTCCTACCACGGCAACACCTTGGGCGCCCTGGCGGTCGGCGGCAACGCCTGGCGGCGGCGGATGTTCGAGCCGCTGCTGATCGGCGTCGAACATGTCACCCCCTGCTATCCGTACCGCGAACAGCGCGCGGGCGAGAGTGACGAGGCCTTCGTCGACCGGCTGGTGGGGGAGCTGGCGGAGCGCATCGAAGCGATCGGGCCGGAGCGGGTGATCGCCTTCATCGCCGAGCCGGTGGTTGGTGCCACCCTCGGCGCGGTGCCGGCACTTCCGGGATATTTCCGCAGGATCCGCGAGCTGCTCGACCGTCACGGCATCCTCCTCGTCCTCGACGAGGTGATGTGCGGCATGGGCCGCACCGGAACCCTGTTCGCCTGCGAGCAGGAAGGGGTGGTGCCGGACATCGTCACCATCGCCAAGGGCCTGGGTGCCGGCTACCAGCCGATCGGGGCGATGCTCGCCCACCGGCGCATCGTCGAGACGATCCGCAATGGCTCGGGCTTCTTCCAGCACGGCCATACCTACATGGGCCATCCCACCGCCTGCGCCGCGGCCCTCGCCGTGCAGGAAGTGATCGCCGAGGAAAACCTCCTGGAGCGGGTGCGGGAGATGGGCGAGCGGCTGCGCGATACCCTGGAGGCACGCTTCGGCCAGCATCCCCATGTCGGCGAGATCCGCGGCCGCGGCCTCTTCCGGGGCATGGAATTCGTCCGGGATCGCGACAGCAAGGAGCCCTTCGATCCATCACTGCGGCTGCATGCGCGGATCAAGAAGGCGGCCATGGCCCGCGGCCTGATGTGCTATCCGATGGGCGGCACCATCGACGGCCGACGCGGCGATCATCTGCTGCTGGCGCCGCCCTTCATCGTCTCGCAGGACGAGATCGACCAGATCGTCGATCGCCTCGACGGGGCGATCTCCGATGCCCTCGCGGGGATCGCCGCCGATGCCGGGTGAACTCGACCGCCCCTGCCTGGTGATGGTCGCCCCCAACGGGGCGCGCCGCGGCAGGCAAGATCATCCCGCCCTGCCGGTGACGGCCGAGGAACTGGCCCGCGAAGCCGCGGCCTGCGCCGCCGCCGGCGCCACTGCGCTGCACATGCATGTGCGCGACGAAGACGGCCGTCACAGTCTCGATGCGGAGCTCTATCGGGCCTGGATCGACCGGCTGCGCGAGGAGACCGGGGCGGGCCTGCTCGTGCAGATCACCACCGAGGCGGTGGGGTGCTACAGCCCGGCGGAGCAGATGGCGCTGGTGCGCGCGCTGCAGCCGGAGGCGGTCTCCATCGCCCTGCGCGAGCTGTTCGGCGAGCAGCAGGAGCCTTCCCGGGAGACGCGCGATTTCCTCGCCTGGCTGGTGGATCGCGGCATCTCCCCCCAATACATCCTCTATGGTCCCGAAGAAGTGCAGCGCTTCCATGAGCTGCGGGCGCGTGGCGTGATCCCGCAGCAACGACCGTTCGTGCTGTTCGTCCTCGGCCGCTATCTGGGTGCCGGCGAGGCGGTCTCTCCGGCCAGCCTGTGCGCGTTCCTGGCCGCCCACGATGCCGCCTGCCCCTGGGCGGTGTGCGCCTTCGGGCGCGAAGAGACCGCCTGCCTGCTGGCGGCCGCGGCCATGGGCGGACATGTGCGCGTCGGCTTCGAGAACAGCCTCTGGCACGGGGACGGCCGCCTCGCCCGCGACAATGCCGAACGGGTGGCGGCGATCATCGACGGGCTGCGTCGCATCGGCCGCCAGCCGGCGAGCCTCGAGGAGAGCCGCGCCAGCTTCGCCGAGGCCGCCGGCTAGGGACCGCTTCCCGGGGCAGCTTTCGCCGCTCCGCCCACTTGGAATGCATCAAGACTATTTCTTCGTTTTCAGAGCTTTCGCGCCGCCACATCCGGTGCCAAGTGAAAGACGGGCGCCGGACGGGCCGGTGCCGATCTTTCCGGGAGGAAAACGCGATGCGAAGCCGGAGGAACCCGATCGCAAGCTGCCTGCTCCTGGCTGGGCTCGCCCTGCTGCTCGGCGCCACGCCACCGGCATCGGCTTCCGCCCCGAACGAGACGGGAGAGGCTTCGATTACCTCCGACAACGGTATCGCCGCCCGCCTCCTGGCCATCCGCAGCGAGCTCGAAATCGGCCTCGAACTGCTGGACCGCGGCGAGACCGACCGTGCGGTGCGCCATCTTCTCGCCCCCCTGGAAGAGCTCTGGACGCCGATCCACGAGCCCCTGGAACGGCGCGACCGCGCCCTCGAGATCCGCCTCGAAGCCGTTCTCGCACAGGCGGCGTCGGCCGAGCCCGAGGTTGGCGGGGGAGCAGGGATGGCGCCGATGCGATCCCATATCTTCGACCAGCTGA
>CAYYZI010000129.1:0-7293 GCA_964475675.1 uncultured Geminicoccaceae bacterium | reverse complement strand
CAGTACGGCATCGATTCCATGCCCGAGACGGCCGAGAACGTGGCCGAGGAATTCGCGATTTCCCGCGAGGACCAGGACGCCTTCGCCTGGCGCAGCCAGATGCGGGCCGGGCGGGCGATGGAGGAGGGGTTTTTCGCTGAGGAGATCGTTCCGGTCACCATTCCCCAGCGCCGGGGCGATCCGCTGGTGGTCGAACGCGACGAGCATCCGCGCCCCGACACCACCCTCGAGGCACTGGCGAGACTGCGCACCCCGTTTCGCGAGCAGGGTACCGTCACCGCCGGCAATGCCTCGGGCGTCAACGACGGCGCCGCCGCCCTCCTGGTGGCCAGCGAAAAAGCGGCCGGGCGGGCGGGTCTGCGCCCTCGGGCCCGCATCCTCGGCATGGCCACCGCCGGCGTGCCGCCGCGGATCATGGGCATCGGCCCGGTACCCGCAACGCGCCGGCTGCTGGAAAGGCTGGGGATGGCGATCGGCGATTTCGACGTGATCGAGCTCAACGAGGCCTTTGCCGCCCAGGCGCTGGCCTGCCTGCGCCAGCTCGGCCTGCCCGACGATGCCGAGCATGTGAATCCCAACGGTGGGGCCATCGCTCTCGGCCATCCCCTGGGCATGAGCGGTGCCCGGCTGGTCCTCACCCTCGTCCATCAACTGGAGAAGACGGGTGGACGCTTCGGGCTCGCCACCCTGTGCATCGGCGTCGGTCAGGGGCTGGCGCTGGCGGTCGAGCGGATCTGACCGGTACGGATTTCACGCCGGTCGCGGTCGTAACCGGCCAGGACCGGTTGCGCAGTCGCTCCGGGAGGTGGCATGCCGGCATTGCATCTGCGCCCGATCCTCCCGGCTCCCGGCCATACTTCTTTACGTCTTCGGTGATGCTGACCGCTTTGCCGGCGGCCGGGCTTCGGCTAAGGTTGAGAAACCGTTAACAGGCCATATGCTGAGAGACCGTTCCTCATGGGGAGGGAGTAAGCGCCGATGGCATGGCTGTTGCCGACCCGTCCGCACCGCGCTTTGCAGATCCGCAGGGCGACCACCAGCGACATTGCGCAGATCGCCCGGGTCTATGTCGACAGCTGGCGCGAAACCTATGCCGATCTGCTGCCGCGCTCCTATCTCGACGGTCTTTCCTACGCCACCTTCGAGCAGCACTGGCGCCGGACCTTCATGACCCGGGGCTGGGCGTTCGTGGCCGAGGCCCAGTCGAACATCGTCGGCCTGGCCAGTGGCGGGCGCTCGCGCCAGCCCGATCTGGCCGCCGGCGAGCTCTACGTGCTCTATGTGTTGCGTGCCTATCAGCGTCAGGGTATCGGCCGCGCGCTGTTCGACGCCTGCCATTACGAGCTGGCCAAGCGTGGCCATGGCAGCATGCTGGTCTGGGTGATGGCGGCCAACCCGGCGCGGGGCTTCTACGAGCATGTCGGCGGCGAGCTGACCAGCGAGAACGATCTCGAGATCGCCGGTGCCCAGGTTCGTGAGGTGGCCTACGTCTGGCCGCAGTGAGATGTCGCCGGCCGGTTGCCGCGGTCAGACGCTCGGCAGATAGTCCAGCTCGGCGTTGGGGGTCTTGAGATAGCCCCGGACCCAGACGCCACGTTCATCGTACCAGACCTTGCCGGAACGGCCGCGATTGGCGGTAAACGAATAGCGCCGCGCCCGGATCCGGCGACCGCGCAGCTCGATCTCCTCGAGATCGCCGCTGCCGACGATCAGCGGCGCGAGCTGGCCCAGCCAGGTATCCACGACCTGGTCCTGACGCGCGATCTTGGGGTTCCAGAAGGCGATGTCGGTCATCGCCCCCAAGGGCGCCTTCTGCCTGCCCGCCGGCCCCTCGATGGCCAGCTCGCGGCCCGCCAGCTCGGCTCGAAAGCGGGCCTTCTGGCCATCGTCATTGGTCGTGCCTTCGGCCTCGACCATGGCTCCCTGGCGCCAGACTTCGGTGATCTCCTGCTCGAACCGGAACAGCGTCAGGAAGCCGAGCCGCACGGCCACGTCGACATTGGTGTGGGCCTTGAAGTCGCCGTTGCCCAGCGAGGTGAAACGCACCTCGTGCACGCCGATCTTGTCGCCTCCGCGGATGATGTCGAAGGCAATGTCCGCCGGCATCGCGAACGCCGCCAGCGAACCGAGGCCGGGGACCAGCATCAGCCCGGCGGCACTGCCCGCGATGAATGCGCGCCGACTCGCCGTCCCCTTCATGTGATCCTGCGCCGACATGGTCGACACCCCTCATTCCCCGCCGAGCCGCTAGACGGTCGGCAACTGCCTGAATCCGGGCGGTACCGGATCCGACGTTTCCCTTTGTTCGATCCGCTCGACCCTCGCGAGCGGTGGTCCCCGGCGGCAACGTTCCAGCATCCGCTCGACGACCTCACGCGGCCCGGCGAACAACGCCTCCACCGACCCGTCGCGCCGATTGCGAACCCAGCCGTCCAGCCCGAGACGCTCGGCCTCGGAAACCGTCCACGCCCGGAACCCGACACCCTGCACCCGGCCGTAGATCCGCACAATGACGGCGAGATGTGAGGGCATCTGGTTCATATCGAATATAATCGGTGAGCTGCCGGTTGCCTAGCCGTCATGCCGGCGATTCGCACGGCATGGCACGGAAATTGCCACACCATCGCAAGGATGCAACCCTGCGCGGACCCTGGCGGCCGCGGACGACCGCTTCGGCAGGTTGCAAGTTTCCGGCAAGCTTGGAACAGTATGGGATACCCACCGCGGAAGGAGTGGCGATGCGACTGCTGTTCGTCGAGGACGATCCCCAGATCGCCGGTGCCGTGGCGCGCAACCTGGAGCGCAGCGGCTTTGCCGTCGATCATGCCGGCACCCTCGCCGATGCGAAGGCCTGCGTCGAGGCCCAGCAATACGACGTGATGGTCCTCGATCTCGGCCTGCCGGACGGCGACGGGCTGGATCTCGTCCGCGAGCTGCGGCGCCGCCGCAATCCGCTTCCGGTGCTGGTCCTGACGGCGCGGGACGCGGTCACCGACCGGGTTGCGGGGCTGGAGGCCGGAGCCGACGATTACCTGGTCAAGCCCTTCGCCCACGAAGAGCTGGTCGCCCGCCTGCGGGCCTTGCTGCGGCGCCCCCGGGACGATCTCGGCGATGCGGTGGTGGTGGCCAATCTGCGCTACAGCCCGGCGGCGGGCACTTTCACCGTCGGTGAGGGGCAGCCGCTGCTGCTGCCGCGGCGCGAGCACATGCTGCTGGCCGCCCTGCTCCGCCGGCCCGGCCGCGTGGTCACCCGCAACAGCCTCGAGGATGCGATCTGGGACTTCGCGCAGGAGATCGAATCGAACGCGCTGGAATCCCACATCTCGCGCCTGCGCCGGCGCCTCGCCCGGGCCGGGGCCAGGGTCGAGATCCGCAGCATCCGGGGGGTGGGCTATCTCCTGCAGCCCGTCTCGCCATGAGCCGCCGTTCCTCGCTGGTCAAAGTCCTGACCCTGCGCTTTGCGCTGGTCGCCGTGCTCGGCACCAGCGTGGCCACCCTGACCTATGCGCTGCTGAAACCGGTCGAACTCGAATACGAACTGGACGATGTGAGCCGGGAGCTGGTGGAGCGGGTGGTGATGCGCGAGGATGGCCGGCCGGCGAAGATCGTGCTGGAACCGGATTCGCCGCTGCTGTCCCGGCTGGGGGAGATCAACGCCCTCCATCTCAAGGTCTACGACAAGGCCGATGGTCGGGTGCTGTTCGCCTTCGATCACGAGCGCGGCAACTCCAGCAGCGTGGATGCCATAAGCGGCTGGCCGCCGGGCTTTTTCGTGCTCGGCGGCATCACCACCCCGCAGCACGAATACGGCTTCATCGACGAGCTGGCCTTCGACAACGGTGCGGTGATCCGGATCGTCGCCCGGCGCGGTCCGGCAGAGGCCCGTGACTACCTCTACTGGATGGCCGCCGAGCTGACCATCGAGCTCGGTCCGCTGATCGCCACCATCGCCCTGGTCGGCACCGCGCTCGCCGTCTTCACCGTCCGCCGGGGCCTGGCGCCGCTGGCGGCGATCTCGCGTCAGGCGGCGGCGCTGGAGCCGGGCAGCGCCCGGCGCCTCGACGATCGCGAGGTGCCCGAGGAGATCTATCCGCTGGTGGAGGCCATGAACCGCGCCCTCGACCGGCTCCAGGACGCCTTCGCCCAGCAGCAGCGCTTCACCGCGGTGGCCGCCCATGAACTGCGTACGCCACTCGCCGCCCTGCGCGCCCGCCTCGACGGGCTGCCGCCCGATCTGGTGGAGCGCGAGGCGCTGTTCGCGACCATCGAACGCATGGGCCGCCTGGTCGACCAGCTGCTGGCGGTGGCCCGCCTCGAGAGCGGCCAGCTATCGGCCGACGAACTGCTGGACCTGCGCGAGCTCGCCCGGGCGGTGATCGCCGAACTCGTACCGGCCGCGCTGCGGGCCGGAAAGGAGCTGGCACTGGAGGCCCCGGATCGCCCGCTGATGCTGCGCGGCAACCGCGACGCGCTGGAGCGGGCGATCGGCAATCTCGTCGACAACGCGCTGCGCTTCTCGCCGCCCGGCGGGACGGTGGAAACCCGGCTCGGCGAGGAGGGCACCCTCGAGGTCCGCGACCGTGGCCCCGGCTTCGGCGAGGTCGACCCCGCCGAGCTGTTCCGGCCCTTTGTGCGCGGTCGCAACGGTCCACCCGATCCGCACGGGGCCGGGCTCGGTCTGGCGATCGTCCACGATGTCGCCCAGCTCCACGGCGGCGAGGCCTTCGCCCGTCCCCGGCCGGGTGGCGGCGCCGTGGTCGGGTTCCGGGTCGCCCTTCTCCGCGAGCCGGCGGCGTAAGCTTTCTGCAAGGAACCTGCAAGGCTTCCACAAGCCGGGTCCTTCATAACCGGGAGCGTCAACGGACATCCCAACTGGAGGACCCCCCAATGCGCAAGATCGGCTTTCTCACCTTCGCTTCCCTGATCGCCCTGTCGGGCCCGGTGCTGGCCGGCCCGAGCTGCAGCGGCCAGGGCGACAAGCTGCCCCAGGAGCAGGTGCGCCAGCAGTACGAAGGCCAGGGCTACGAGATCAAGAAGTGGAAGGTTTCCAGCGGCGGTTGCTACGAGTTCTACGGCTACGAGAACGGCAAGAAGGTGGAGGTCTACATCGATCCCTGGACCGGGAAGATCGTCAGGAAGAACGACGAGGACTGACGGCGCGGCGGTGCGGGCCCCTCGCCCGCACCGCGCCCTCTCCCCGCCCGCCGAACCGGTAGCCCCTCCAGACTTCGAGGAACCGCGAACATGCAAGCTTCTGGCGCCATGACCCGCGATCGGATCTACGTCTGGGACCCGCTCGTCCGCCTGTTCCACTGGACGGTGGTGAGCGGTGTCTTCCTGGCCTTCTTCACCGAGGATTTCCGCTCCTTCCACAAGCTGGTCGGCTACACCGTGATGGCCGCCGTCCTGGTGCGCCTGGTCTGGGGGCTGGTCGGCTCCCGCCACGCCCGTTTCGCCGATTTCGTCAAGGGGCCGCTCGAGGTGCTGCGCTATGCCGGCGACGTCATCCGCGGTCGCGAAGGCCGCCATCTCGGCCACAATCCGCTGGGCGGCGTGATGGTGGTGGCGCTGCTCACCACCCTGCTGGTGATCGGCGTCTCCGGCTGGATGATGACCCTCGACATGTTCTGGGGCGAGGACTGGGTCGAGGATCTGCACGGGGTGGCCGTCGATCTGCTGCTGTTCGGCCTGGTGCCGATGCATCTCGCCGGCGTGCTGTTCACCAGCCTGCGCGAGCGGACCAATCTGGTGAAGGCGATGGTCACCGGCTTCAAGGAATATGGCGAGGCCGAGCGCGGCCCGGCCGAGGCCGGCGATCGGGCGCGCGCCGGAGGCCGCGCCTAACCGAACAGTTCGAGCTGGCCATCGGGTCGGGGCGGCCGGAACAGGTCGCAGCGGCTGGGCAGCGAGCGCAGGCTCAGGCCCAGCCGCCGGCTCGTCTTGGCGAAGCGCTGGCCGAGCAGTTCGGCATAGACGCCGGAGCCCCGCATGCGGCTGCCGAAGGCGGGATCGTCGAGCCGGCCGCCCCGGCACTGGCGCAGGAGTTCGAGCACGCGCCGCCGACGCGCCGGATAGTGGGTCTCCAGCCAGGCCGCGAACAGCTCCTTGAGATCGTGTGGCAGCCGCAGCAGCACATACCCCGCGGCGGTGGCGCCGGCGGCGGCCGCGGCTTCCAGGATGTGCTCGATCTCGTGGTCGGTGAGGGCGGGAATCACCGGCGCCACCATCACCCCGGCGGGAATCCCGGCCTCGGCCAGCATCCGAAGCACCTCGAGCCGGCGGTGGGGAGCCGCCGCCCGGGGCTCCATGCGGCGGGCCAGCCGGCGGTCGAGGGTGGTGATCGAGACCATCACGCTGACCAGCCCGGAGGCGGCCATCGGTGCGAGGATGTCGAGGTCGCGCAGAACCAGCGCCGATTTGGTGACGATGCCCACCGGATGGCGGCAGGCGGCGAGCAGCTCGAGCAGCCGGCGGGTGATGCGAAGTTCGCGTTCGACCGGCTGATAGACGTCGGTGTTGGTGCCGAGCGCGATCGGGCGACAACGATAGCCCCGGCGCCCGAGCTCCCGGCGCAGGAGTTCGGCGGCGTCGTGCTTGGCGAAGATGCGGGTCTCGAAATCCAGTCCCGAGGACAGCCCCAGATAGTTGTGGCTTGGCCGCGCATAGCAGTAGATGCAGCCATGCTCGCAGCCACGATAGGGGTTGACCGACTGCTCGAAGGGAACGTCGGGCGAGGCATTGCGGGTGAGCACCGAGCGCGCGGCGTCCGGCCGCACCTCGGTCCGCCGCGGCGGATCGGCCGCCAGCGCCTCGAGGCCGCCCCAGCCGTCATCGAAAGCTTCCCGCTGCCAGGCCGCGAAACGCCCCTCCGGGTTGCCGGTGGCACCGCGTCCCCGGGTCGTCCCGCCGTCGGTGCGCGATCGCCGCTCGCTCACGCCTCTCTCTCCCTCCGCCCTGCAGCATAGCGCCGGACCGGGCCGCCACAATGCCGGGCCGGAGCTGGGACAGATTCACGCAGGAATTCCATATCGCGCAGCGCGGGATTAACTGTATATTATTCGCGCACAGGTAATGTCACGGCAGCAGCAGGCATCGAAGGGGATCCTTGATGCAGCCGGAGATCGAAGCGTTTCCCTTGGATCGGCCGGGACGAGAGGAAATCCGGGCCCTGAGCTGGATCGGCTGGGGCGGCAGCGGGCTGCGCTGGAGCAAGAACACGATCACCTACAGCTTCGTCGGCCCCGACGATCGGACGCCGCCGCAGTTCGCCCCTTCTTCCCGGCAAACCCCGCT
>CAYYZI010000128.1:0-7302 GCA_964475675.1 uncultured Geminicoccaceae bacterium | reverse complement strand
CGGCAGCACCAGATAGGTGACACGGTCCCAGAGGCCACCATCGCCGACGCTGGCGACACCGCCCGCCGGCAGCCAGCCGAGGGTCACCGCGAACAGCACGATCAGCATCAGCGACAGCCAGAAGGAGGGCACCGAAAAACCGGCGAAGGCCAGCATGTTGACCAGGGTGTCCAGGAAACTGCGCGGGCGCAGGGCGGCGGCGATCCCGGCCGGAATGGCGATCAGGAGGGCCAGCACGAAGCTGGTGCCCATCAGCAGCAGGGTGTTCAGCAGGCGCGGCCAGATCACCGCGAACACCGGCTGGCCGTAGAGGCGCGAATAGCCGAAATCGCCGGTCAGCGCCCGCCCCAGCCACAGGAGGTAGCGCTCGAGGAGCGGTCGGTCGAGCCCGTAGAGGGCCTTGAGGCGGGTGGCATCGGCAGTGGTGAAGCGGGGATCGGCGCTCAGCATGAGGTCGATGGGATCGCCCGGCATCAGGCCGATCAGGGCGTAGATCAGAAACGACATGACGAGCAGGACCAGCAGCGTCTCGATGCCGCGCCGGACCAGCAGCGGTGCCATTCAGGGACCCTTGCGCCGCCGGCTGCGCGCCGCTTTCCTGGCTTCCGCGAGACGCCGCTTCTTGGCCCGCAGGTTGCGCTGCTGGGGCAGCGGCCCGGCGCCGGGTGGGGCGCCCTCCGGCAGGCCCAGCTTACCCGCCTCGAGACGCCGGATCTCGTCGCGGATGGCGGCCGCCTGTTCGAATTCGAGATTGGCGGCATGCTCGCGCATCTGCTTTTCGAGCTCGGCGATATGGGCCTGCAGCTCCATGCCGGTGAGATGGAGCAGGCCGATTTCGGGGGTTACGTAATCCCGCTCGCAGACGTTCTGCAGGATCTCGCCGATGTTCTTCTGGATGCTCCGGGGCGTGATGCCGTGCGCCTCGTTCCAGCGCATCTGCTTTTCGCGGCGGCGATTGGTCTCGCGGATCGCCGCTTCCAGGGAGCGCGTCATGCGGTCGGCATAGAGGATCGCCCGACCCTCGATGTTGCGGGCGGCACGGCCGATGGTCTGGATCAGGGAGGTCTCGGAGCGCAGATAGCCCTCCTTGTCGGCATCGAGAATGGCCACCAGCCCGCATTCGGGAATGTCGAGCCCCTCGCGCAGCAGATTGATGCCGACCAGCACGTCGAACTTGCCGAGCCTGAGATCACGCATGATCTCGATGCGCTCGAGGGTGTCGATGTCCGAATGCATGTAGCGCACCTTGAGACCCTGCTCGTGCAGGTATTCGGCGAGGTCCTCGGCCATCCGCTTGGTCAGCACGGTGACCAGCACCCGCTGGCCGCGCTCGGCGCAAGCCTTGCACTCGGCCAGCAGATCGTCGACCTGATGCTCGGCTGGACGCACGATCACCTCGGGATCGACCAGTCCGGTGGGGCGGATCACCTGCTCCACGAACACCCCGCCGGTACGCTCCAGCTCCCACGGGCCGGGAGTGGCCGAGACGAACACCGTCTGTGGCCGCATCGCCTCCCATTCCTCGAACTTCAGGGGACGGTTGTCGATGCAGGAGGGCAGCCGGAAGCCGAAGGCGGCGAGGGTCGATTTGCGCTGATAGTCGCCCTTGTACATGCCACCCAGTTGCGGCACCGTGACGTGGCTCTCGTCGACGAACAGCAGGGCGTTCTCGGGCAGGTATTCGAACAGGGTGGGCGGTGGCTCGCCCGGCGCGCGGCCGGTCAGATAGCGCGAATAGTTCTCGATGCCCGGGCAACTCCCGGTGATCTCCATCATCTCCAGATCGGCCAGGGTGCGCTGTTCCAGCCGCTCGGCCTCGAGATTCTGGCCGCGGGCGCGGAACCAGGCGACCCGTTCCTCGAGTTCGGCGCGGATGCCGGCGATCGCCTGCTTGAGGGTCGGACGCGGGGTCACGTAGTGGCTCGACGGGTAGAGACGGATCTGGTCGAGGGTGCCGGTCTTGGCCCCGGTCAGCGGGTCGAACTCGAGGATCCGCTCGACCTCGTCGCCGAACATCGAGATGCGCCAGGCGCGATCCTCGAGATGGGCCGGGAACACCTCGATGGTATCGCCGCGCACCCGGAACATGCCGCGGCCGAAATCGACATCGTTGCGCTTGTACTGGAGCTCGACCATGGCCTTCAGCAGGCGCTGGCGGTCGACCCGCTGGCCGACCCTGAGCGACAGGGTCATGCGGGCATAGACCTCGGGCGAACCGATGCCGTAGATGCAGGAGACGCTGGCGACGATGATCACATCGTCGCGTTCGAACAGCGAGCGGGTGGCGGCATGGCGCATGCGGTCGATCTGCTCGTTGATGCTCGCCGTCTTCTCGATGTAGGTGTCGGTGCGGGCGACATAGGCCTCGGGCTGGTAGTAGTCGTAGTAGCTGACGAAATACTCCACCGCATTGTCGGGGAAGAAGGCCTTCATCTCGCTGTAGAGCTGGGCCGCCAGCACCTTGTTGGGAGCCAGGATCAGGGTCGGACGCTGCAGCCTGGCGATCACCTGGGCCATGGTGAAGGTCTTGCCCGAACCGGTGACCCCGAGCAGCACCTGGTCGCGCTCTCCCTGGAGGAGCCCTTCGGTCAGCTCGGCGATCGCCTGCGGCTGGTCGCCGGCGGGCTGGAACTCCGAGGTGAGGGCGAAGGCACGCCCGCCCTCGGGTCGGGCGATCAGATCCGGATGTTCGGCCAGGGCCTTCAGGAGATCGAGGGAATCGAGGATTTCACTGCCACGCATGGGTCGGCTGGTCCCGCTCGACGATGCAGCTAGCAAGATGGCGCGCCGCCGCCGCGGCAGCAAGGGCGCAAGGCATGCATCGCCGCACTTGGCCCGGCGGGGGCGGCGGGTCTATAGCCGGTGCCATGCAGAGGACGACCCGCGAACATCCGCCGGCCGGGACCGGGGCCGGTCCCCGCGTGTGGCTGGTGCTCAGCGACAAGCTCGGCGACAATGCCCAGGTGCAGGTGCTGGCCGAGGCGCTGGGCTGGCCCTGCGAGACGCGCCGCGTCCTGATGAAGCCCGAGTTCGTGCTGGGCAAGCCGCGCTTCGAGGTATCGCTCGAGCATATCGACCGGGCGCGTTCGGATCCCCTGGAGCCGCCCTGGCCGGATCTGATCCTGACCATCGGCCGGCGCTGCGCGATGGTCGCGCTGTGGATCAAGCAACAGGCCGGGGGGCGGCCGAAGATCGTCCTCGTCGGCCGTCCCAAGAAGGGGCTGGACGCCTTCGATCTGATCGTGGCGCCGCCCCAGTTCCGGATGCCCGAGGCGGCGCATGTGATCCCGCTCTCGCTGCCGCTGATGCGGGCCGATCCCGAGCGGGTGGCGGCCGCCCGCGCGCTCTGGCAGGAGCGCCTTTCGGCGATGCCCCGGCCGCTGACCGCGGTGCTGGTGGGCGGTGCCACCAAGCCCTTCCGCTTCGACCGCCATGCTGCGGCGCGGCTGATGGCCGGGCTGGAGGCGATGCTCGCGCGCGAGGGCGGCTCGCTCTATCTGACCACCAGCCGCCGCACCCGGCCCGAGGTGGTGGAGGAGCTGCAGGCGCGCCTGCCCGCGGGCTCGGCCTTCTACGCCTGGCAGCCGGAGGGCGGCGACAACCCCTATTTCGGGCTGCTGGCCTGCGCCGACCGCTTCGTGGTGACCGGCGATTCGGTATCGATGATGGTCGAGGTGGCGCGGCTGGGGCGGCCGCTCGCCATCTATGATCTGCCGCTGGCCGCCGATCCGCTGGCGCGGCTGCGCTATCGCCTCGGCAGGACCCTCGCCGGCGAGGGCCGGCTGGCCCGCCTCGGCGAAAGGCTGCAGAGGCGGGGGCTGATCGGCATCTCGCGCGATCTGCGCGGCTTCCATGCCCGTCTCTACGCCGAAGGGCTGGCGGTGCCGTTCGGTGCGCCGTTCCGGCCGCCGCGCGAGATCGCCGAGGAGGAAGTGGATCGGATCGCCGAGCGGGTGCGGCGGTTGGTCGCGTGAAGGCCGGCGGCGACTATCGCCATGCGCCGCGTTGCGGCGGCGGCCGGCGGTTGCTATAGGCTCTCGAACATGCAACGCGAGCGTCCCTGGAAATCCTCATGTGGTACGTGATCTGGAAGCGCATCTCGCGCGAGCTGGTGCTGCGCGCCGCCTTCATGCTGTCCGCCGAGCAGCGCAAGGCCCTGGAGCGGCGGATGCGGGGCAAGGAGGAGTTCCGCAAGCTGCGCCTCGCCGACTGCGTGATCGTATCCTTCGGCAAGAGCGGGCGGACCTGGCTGCGGGTGCTGATCTCGCGCTTCTACCAGCTCCGCTACGGGCTCAGGCCGTCGATGATGATCGGCTTCGACAACATGCACCGGCGCAATTCTGCCATTCCCCGGATCTTCTTCACGCATGACAACTATCTGCGGGACTATACCGGCCATCTCCGGGACAAGAGCGACTTCTACGACCGCCGGGTGGTGCTGCTGGCGCGCGATCCTCGCGACGTCGCGGTGTCGCAGTTCTTCCAGTGGAAGTTCCGGATGCCC
This sequence comes from uncultured Geminicoccaceae bacterium, assembly GCA_964475675.1. Lineage (GTDB taxonomy): Bacteria > Pseudomonadota > Alphaproteobacteria > Geminicoccales > Geminicoccaceae > JALSRW01. The sequence goes on along the minus strand of CAYYZI010000128.1, from coordinate 2,798 downwards.
GCGGCCAAGAAGACCCTCAACGACTATCCCACCGGGGAGGTCGAAATCTTCGACTTCGTGATGGGGCCCGCCGGTCTGCCCAAGGTGGTGGACTTCCTCAATGGCTGGGCGCGGGAGATGCAGCGCATTCCGGCCTTCATGATGCTGCGCTACGAGGATCTGAAGGCGGATACCGCGGCCGAGCTCAGACGGGTGCTCGAATTCATGGGCGAACGGCCGACCGAACAGGAGCTCGCCGATTGCGTGTCCTTCGCCAGTGTCGAGAACATGCGCAAGCTCGAGGAAAAGCAGGTGTTCTGGATGGCCGGCTCGCGGCTGCGCCCCAAGGACAGGTCCAATCCCAACTCCTACAAGGTGCGCCGGGCCAAGGTCGGGGGCTGGCGCGACTATTTCGACGATGCCCAGGTGGCGGCCATCGATGCCTATGTCGCCGAACATCTCGACCCGGCATTCGGCTATCGCGCCGTCGGAGACACCCCTGCCGCGGCCCGTGCCGCCACGGCGCCCTGAACCATCGCTGGCCCTGAAAACCATCGCTGGCGTTGAGACCGGCGGCCGCTCTGTGCTAAGAGCGAACCGGTGGTGGCAGGTCAGCGGATGGCTGTCACGCTCGAGAGGAAGATGCCCATGAAGCCCACGGTCTTCATCCATACCAATCACAAGCAGTATATCGGTGCGCTGGTATCGGCGCATTCGATGCGACGCAACAGCACCCATGCCGACCAGTTCGACATCAAGCTGATCGAGCTCAAGGACCATATGGACGTGTTCGGTCCGCTCGAGGGCAAGAAGTATCTGCGGGACAATGTCTGGCGGCCGTGGATGAACGACGATCTGCAGTCGTTCACCCTGCTGCGCTTCATGCCGCCGGAGCTGATGGAGTACCAGGGCCGGGCGGTGGTCGTCGATCCCGATGTCTTCGCCGTGCAGGACGTCTGGGAGCTCCTGTCCAAGGACATGCAGGGCAAGGCGATCTGGTGCTGCGTGCGTGGCAAGGGGCCCCGCGCCCATCCGGCGAGCTCGGTGATGCTGCTCGACAATGCCAAGCTGCGCCACTGGAAGCTCACTGATTATGTCGGCAAGCTGTTCAGCGGCGAGTACGAGTACAAGCGCTGGATGAACATCGGCTACGAGGATCCGGAAACCATCGGCATCCTTCCTCCGGAGTGGAACCATTTCGACCGGCTGACCGCCGAGACCAAGATGATCCACAACACCCGGCGCCGCACCCAGCCCTGGAAGACGGGTCTGCCGATCGACTTCATCCCGTCCGAGAACAACCCCTACAATCCCTATGCCTGGCTGATGTTCGCGCGCCGCAAGCTGTTCGGCACCTATGCGCTGCTCGGCCAATACAAGCCGCATCCCGACAAGCGCCAAGAGGATTTCTTCTTCGGCCTGGTCAAGGAGTGCATCGAGAACGGCACCATCTCCGAGGAGCTGGTCAAGGAGGCGATGCGCAACAACTGGGTGCGCCACGACGCCTTCGAGGTGCTGGAAAAGGTGCCGCCGGTCGATCAGACCCTGGCCTCCCTGCGGGAGATGCCGAAGGCGGCCTGAGCCGAGGCTATTCGAACAGCCCCGGCTGCTGCGGGGGATACGTGACGACGCCGTTCGGAGCAATCCGGGCGGCGTCGGTCATTTCCGCGGGCTCGCTCCGGCCCGCATCGAGGATGTGCACGACTTCGATGCCGCGGGCCAGCAGATGGTCGGTGATGATGCGGCGGTGGCAGCGCGAGGGATGGGCCTCGGCGCAAAGGATCGCCGTCGGCTGCGCGCGGCCGAGGGCGATCAGCTCCTCGAGGGCCTCGGCGAAGGCCGGGGTCAGCGCGTAATCGGCATAGTTGCGGAATCCCGGGACTTCCCAGAAGCCGTTCGGCGATGGCGTGCCGAGGGCCTGGGGGCCGCGGCGACCGCCGAGACCGGGCAGATGCCGGTAGGCGATCCCGACCGCCTCCAGACCCCGCTCCAGCGCCACCCTGCCGAACTGGGGATGGCGTCTGGAACCGGGCCAGCTCCGCACATCGGCCACCAGCCGGATGCCATGGGCCTGCAGCAGGTCGAGAAACTCTGCGAACCCGCGGTTGGAGTGGCCGATCGTCCAAAGGCGGGATCGCTCAGCGGGCACCGGACCCGCGCAGACGTTCGGCCATGGCTTCGAAGATTTCGGCATTGGGACAGAAGCCGTGGGCCACCTCCCGGCTGTCGTCGCTGGCGAAGAAGCGACGGCAGCGTCCGACCTCCAGACAGTGGGCGCAGGCCCGCTCGGCGTCACGCAGGCTGGCCAGCCAGTTCGCCGGCAGGGCATCGGGATCGATGCCGAAACGCTGCATCATCCGGCGCAGATCCTGCTCGCTGCCCGCGCGGGCGGTGGTCATGTCCAGGGGATCGAGGCCGAGTTCGCGCAGGCTCTGCTCGAGCGCCGTCGGATCCTCCGCTTCGGCTTCGGTGCGCCAGCGCGAAAGGCGCGTGAAGACCCGCGCCAGCCAGTGGTCGGTCATGACCCGATCTCCCGCGGTCTACCCTGATAGTTGAAATGCCCGCGGGGGTTTGTCAACGTCGGCCGGGCTGTTCAGCCGGGCGTGACCGGGTTGCAGTTGGAGGCCGCCTCGACGATCAGATCGGATATCCGGGGATGCCCGCCGAGCGGACCGAGATAGGCTGCGCGTTCGCCGAACGGGGCCAGCACGGCCTGCACATCGTCCCGGCCATGCGGTCCGGCATCGACGAAGAAGCCGGCGACGATCACCGGACCGGCGATGCGGGCGATGACGTCGGAGAGGAACGGCTCCTGCTCC
>CAYYZI010000127.1:0-7304 GCA_964475675.1 uncultured Geminicoccaceae bacterium | reverse complement strand
ATCGACATCCGGGCCAGGGCGCCGCCCGCGAACATGTTGAACATGCCGAGGATGCCGCCCTGCTGGCGCTCGAAGATCTGGGCCATCACCGCGGCATCGATGCCGGGCAGGGGAATGTAGGTGCCGAGCCGGAAGACGACCAGGCAGCCGAGCGTGAACCACAGGCGCTTCTTGAGCTCCGTGGCCTTGGCGAACACGCTGAAATTGATGTTCGCGGCGAGTTGCTCGGCTACCGATGCCATGCCCTGCGCTCCGCTCAGGCTTCGCCGTCGGTGACGGCGCCGCCGGCCAGGATGACCTTGCCGCCCAGCTTCTCCACCGCCGCCACGGCACTCTTGCTGGCGCCCACCACCTCGATGGTCACCGCCTGCTTGAGCTCGCCGCGCCCCAGGAGCCGCACTCCGGCGAGGGCACGGCGGATGACCCGGGCCTTGACCAGCAGATCGGCGTCGATGGTCTGGCCGGGATCGAGCTTGCCGGCCTCGATCGCCTGCTGCAGGCGGTCGAGATTGAGCTCGGCGAACTCCTGGCGCATCGGGTTCTTGAAGCCGCGCTTGGGCAGCCGCCGGTAGATCGGCATCTGGCCGCCCTCGAAGATGCGCAGCGCGCCGCCGCTTCGGGCCTTCTGCCCCTTGTGGCCCTTGCCGGCGGTCTTGCCGAGGCCCGAGCCGATGCCGCGGCCGAGCCGCTTGGGGGCCTTGCGCGCGCCCGGCCGATCGCGAAGCTGGTTCAGTCGCATGCTGCTCTCCCGTTCACTCGGCGATCGGCTCGACTTCGAGCAGATGCCGAACCCGCTCGATGCGGCCGCGGTTCTCGGGCGTATCGGGCACCACCTTGCTGCGGTGCAGCTTGTTGAGGCCGAGGGCCACCAGCGTCGCCCGCTGATAGGCGGGCCGCCCGATCGGGCTGCGCACCTGGGTGATCCGCAGTTTCGCACCCATCGGCCTACTCCGCACCCTGCTCGACATGATGGCGGCGGCCGACGATGTCGCTCACCTTGCGGCCGCGCTTGGCGGCCACGCTCCGGGGCGACATCACCCGGGCGAGGCCGTCGAAGGTGGCCTTGATCATGTTGTGGGGATTGGAGCTGCCCAGCGACTTGGTGACCACGTCCTGGACCCCGAGCGCCTCGAACACCGCCCGCATCGGGCCGCCGGCGATGATCCCGGTGCCGGGCGGTGCCGCCCGCAGGATGACGCGGCCGGCGCCGAAATGGCCCTGGACGTCGTGATGCAGCGTGCGGCCCTGCCGCAGCGGTACCCGCATCATGTTGCGGCGGGCCGCCTCGGTGGCCTTGCGCACGGCCTCCGGCACCTCGCGGGCCTTGCCGTTGCCATAGCCCACACGACCCTTGCCGTCCCCGACCACCACCAGGGCGGAGAAGCCGAAACGGCGCCCGCCCTTGACCACCTTCGCCACGCGATTGACGTTGACGAGGCGCTCGATGATCTCGCTGTCCTGGCGGTCGTCGCTCGCCCGACCTCGTGCCATATCGTCCTCTCACATTCTCGGAACTGCAGGCTCAGAACTGCAGGCCGCCCTCGCGGGCGCCGTCGGCCAGGGCCTTGACCCGGCCATGATACTGGTAGCCGCCGCGATCGAACACCACCTTCTCGATCCCCGCCGCCTTGGCCCGCTCCGCCAGGAGCTGCCCGACCCGACGCGCCGCCTCCTTGTCCGAGCCCTTGCCCAGCTCCTCGCGAAGGCTCCGGTCGAGGCTCGAGGCGGTGACCAGGGTACGGCCCTTCTCGTCGTCGATGATCTGGCCGTAGATGTGCTTGTTCGAGCGGTACACGGAAAGACGCGGCTTGCCCTTCGCCCGCTTGCGGATCCAGTAGCGGGTGCGCGCGCAGCGCCGCGCGAAGCGCTCCTCGGGTTTGAGCATGGCTACTTCTTCTTCCCTTCCTTGCGCAGGATCACCTCGTCCGCATAGCGAATGCCCTTGCCCTTGTAGGGCTCGGGCTTGCGGAAGGAACGGATCTCCGCGGCAATCTGTCCGACCCGCTGCTTGTCCGCACCGCTGACGACGATCGAGGTGGCGGTCGGCGTCTGGATGGTGATGTCGTCGGGTACCGCATACTTGATGTCGTGGCTGTAGCCGAGCTGCAGGGTCAGGATCTTGCCCTCGGCGATCGCCCGGTAGCCGACACCGGAAAGCTCCAGCCGCTTGGTGAAGCCCTCGGCCACCCCGGTCACCATGTTGGCGACCAGCGAGCGCGACAGGCCCCACATGGCGCGGGCGCGACGGCTGTCGTCGCGGGGCCGGACCACCAGCTTGCCGTCGTCGAGGGTGACCTCGACCTCCGGCGGCAGGGTCTGGGCGAGCTCGCCGAGCTTGCCCTTGACCCGCACCTGCTGGCCCTCGAGGGCGACCTCGACGCCACCCGGCACCGGAACGGGATGCTTGCCAATGCGTGACATGGTCAAAACACCGTGCAGAGGATTTCGCCGCCGACATGCTGCTCGCGCGCCTCGGCGTCGGACAGCACCCCGCGGGGGGTGGAGAGGATGGCGATGCCGAGCCCGTTGTAGACCCGCGGCAGCTCCTTGACCCCGGCATAGACCCGTCGGCCGGGTTTGGAAACCCGCCGGATCTCGCGGATCACCGGCTCGCCGTTGTGGTATTTGAGCTCGATGCTGATCTCTTTCTTGCCGGGACCGGTATCGACCACCTCGAAGCCGCGGATATAGCCCTCGCGGCGCAGCACGTCGAGGACGTTGGCCCGCAGCCGCGAAGCCGGGGTGCGCACCGAATGCTTGGCCGCCCGCTGCGCGTTGCGGATCCGCGTCAACATGTCCCCGAGCGGGTCGCTCAATATCATGCCCATGGTCGCCGCCTCACCAGCTCGCTTTCACAACACCCGGAATCTTGCCCTCGGAGGCAAGTTCCCGCAGCGCGATACGCGACAGACCGAAGCGCCGGTAGTAGCCGCGCGGCCTGCCCGACAGGGTGCAGCGGTTGCGGATCCGCACCGGGGCGCTGTTGCGCGGCAGCTCGGCCAGCGCCAGCATGGCCTCGAAACGCTCGCCCGGATCGCGCGTCCGGTCCTTGATGATCGCCCGCAGCGCCGCCCGCTTCTCGCTGTACTTGGCGGCCAGCTCGCGGCGCCGCTTGTTCTTCTCGACTGCACTCTTCTTCGCCATGCGAAGTGCTCCTCCTCACTTGCGGAACGGCAGGTTGAACCCGGCGAGAAGCGCCTTGGCCTCGTCGTCGGTCTCTGCCGTCGTGCAAATGATGATGTCCATGCCCCGGATCTCGTCGATTTCGTCGTAGTTGATCTCGGGAAAGATGATCTGTTCCCGGACGCCGAAGGAAAAGTTGCCGTGCCCGTCGAAACTGTCCGGCGACAGCCCGCGGAAGTCCCGCACCCGCGGCAGGGCGACGTTGACCAGGCGATCGAGGAACTCGTACATGCGCTCGCGCCGGAGCGTGACCTTGCAGCCGATCGGCATCCCCTTGCGGAGCTTGAAGTTGGCCACCGACCGCCGGGCCCGGCAGATGACCGGCTTCTGGCCGGCGATGCGGGTCAGATCCTCGACCGCGGCGTTGAGCTTCTTGCTGTCTTGGACCGCCTTGCCCACCGCCATGTTGATGACGATCTTCTCGAGCTTCGGCACCTGCATCGGATTCTCGTAGCCGAACTGCTCGGCGAGCTGCTTTTTCAGCTCTTCCTCGTAATACGCCTTGAGCCGCGCCATCACTGTTTCCTCAACGGTCGATCAGCTCGCCGGAACGCTTGGCGTAGCGCACCTTGCGGCCGTCCTCGAGAAACTTGAATCCGATCCGCGTCGGCTTGCCATCGGCGGGATCGGCATGGGCCAGGTTGGAGATGTGGATGGGCGCCTCCTTGGTGACGATGCCGCCGGCGGCGCGCGCACTCGGACGCTCGTGCCGCTTGACCATCATCACCCCCTGGACGATCGCCCGGTTCTCCTTGGGCAGCACCTTGAGGACCTCGCCCTCCTTGCCCTTGTCGCGGCCGGCGATGACGATGACCCGGTCGCCCTTCTTGATGCGCGCCGCCATCACAGCACCTCCGGCGCCAGCGAGATGATCTTCATGAAGCGCCGCGCCCTGAGCTCCCGCGGCACCGGGCCGAAGATGCGGGTGCCGATGGGCTCGCCCTGCTTGTTGATCAGCACCGCGGCATTCTTGTCGAAGCGGATGGCGGTGCCGTCGGGGCGGTGCAGATCCTTGGCGGTACGCACGATCACCGCGTGCAGCACGTCGCCCTTCTTGACCTTGCCGCGCGGGATCGCCTCCTTGACCGACACCACGATGATGTCGCCCACCGAGCCCCAGCGCCGGTGCGAGCCGCCGAGCACACGGATGCACTGAACGCGTCGCGCCCCGGAATTGTCGGCCACTTCGAGCTGTGTTTCCGGCTGGATCATCGACCGTTCTCCAAATCACTCGCCCGCCGGGGACGAGGCTTCGACCAGGACTTCCCAGTGCTTGGTCTTGGACAGGGGCCGGCATTCCCGGATCTGCACCACATCGCCGACCTTGAAGCGGTTCTCGGGATCGTGCGCCGCATACCGCTTCGAGCGCTTGATGTACTTCTTGTACAGGGGATGCTTGATCATGCGTTCGACCCGCACGATCACCGTCTTGTCGCCCTTGTCGCTGACCACCGTGCCGCGCAGCACTCGCCTCGGCATTGCATGTACCTCCTCAGCTCGCCTTCTGCTGCCGTGCCTTCTCGTGCAACACCGTCAGGATGCGGGCGATGTCCCGCCGCACCTCGCGCATGCGCGCGGTGTTCTCGAGCTGGCCCGTGGCGAGCTGAAAACGAAGATTGAACTGTTCGCGCTTGAGATCGAGGAGCTGGCTCCTGAGCTCCTGCGGGCTCTTGGCCCGCAACTCGCTGGCCTCCATCACTCCGCCACCTCCTGTGTCGTCACCCGCGAGATGAACTTGGTGTGGATCGGCAGCTTGGCCGAGCCCAGGCGGATCGCCTCCTCGGCCAGATGCGCCGGCACCCCGTCGATCTCGAACAGGATCCGTCCGGGCTTGACCACCGCCACCCAGTATTCGACCGAGCCCTTGCCCTTGCCCATGCGCACCTCGGCCGGCTTCCTGGTCACCGGCTTGTCCGGGAAGATCCGGATCCAGACCCGCCCGGCCCGCTTGAGATGCCGGGTGATCGCCCGCCGCGCCGCCTCGATCTGGCGCGCGGTGATGCGCTCGGGCTCCAGCGCCTTCATCCCGTAGGAGCCGAAATTGAGGGTGTAGCCGCCCTTGGCGATGCCGTGGATGCGGCCCTTGCGGACCTTGCGGTACTTGGTGCGTTTCGGCTGCAGCATGGCGCTCTACCTCACCCGGCTCCGCGCGTCGCGCCCTGTTCGGACAGACGCCGGTCATAGGCCATGGGATCGTGTTCCATGATCTCGCCCTTGAAGATCCACACCTTGACCCCGCAGGTGCCGTAGGGCGTGATGGCCGTGGCCCGGCCGTGATCGATGTTGGCGCGCAGCGTGTGGAGCGGCACCCGGCCCTCGCGGTACCATTCGGTACGGGCGATCTCGGCGCCGCCGAGACGGCCGCCGGTCTCCACCTTGATGCCCTGGGCGCCCATCCGCATGGCCGCCTGCACCGCCCGCTTCATGGCCCGGCGGAAGGTCACCCGCCGCTGCAGCTGCTGGGCGATGTTCTCGGCCACCAGCTTGGCGTCGAGCTCGGGCTTGCGGATCTCGACGATGTTGAGATGCACATCCCCCGAGCAGAGCTTGGCCAGCTCCTTGCGGATCTGCTCGATCTCCTGGCCCTTCTTGCCGATCACCACCCCCGGCCGGGCGGTGTAGATGGTGATCCGCGCCTTCCTGGCCGGCCGCTCGATGATGATCCGGGAGATCCCGGCCTGGGCCAGCCGCTTCTGCAGGAAATCGCGGATCTTGAGATCCTCGGCCAGCAGATCGGCATAGCCGCGATGCACGTACCAGCGCGAGTCCCAGGTGCGGTTGATGCCCAGCCTGAGACCGATCGGATTGACTTTCTGGCCCATCAGGCCGCCTCCTCCCGTTCGCGCACCACGATCCGCAGCCGCGACAGCGGCTTGAGGATGCGGCCCACCCGGCCCCGTGCCCGCGGCCGGAACCGTTTCATCACCAGATGCTTGCCCACGCTGGCCTCGGCCACATAGAGCCGGTCGACGTCCAGATTGTGGTTGTTCTCGGCGTTGGCGATGGCCGATTCCAGGGTCTTCTTGACCGCCTTGGCGATCCGCCGGGGCGAGAACTCGAGGGCGATCACCGCCTTCTCGGCCTTCATCCCGCGGATCATCTCGGCCACCAGATTGAGCTTGCGCGGACTGGTGCGCAGCAAGGTGGCCACCGCCATCGCCTCGTCATCGGCCAGCCGGCGCGGCCGCTTCGGCTTGCCCATCGTCCTATTTCCTCTTCGCTTTCTTGTCCGCACCATGCCCGTAGAAGGTCCGCGTCGGCGCGAACTCCCCGAGCTTGTGCCCGACCATGTTCTCGGTCACGTAGACCGGCACGAACTTCTTGCCGTTGTAGACGGCGAAGGTCAGCCCGACGAACTCCGGCACGATGGTCGAGCGCCGCGACCAGGTCTTGATGATCTCGCTGCGGCCCGAGGCACGGGCCTTCTCGGCCTTCTCGAGCAGAAACCCGTCGACGAACGGGCCTTTCCAGACGGAGCGCGGCATCGGGTTCAACCCCCTCGCTTCTTCTTCGCCAGATGGCGACTGCGGATGATGAAAACGTCGGTCTTCTTGTTGCGGCGGGTGCGCCGGCCCTTGGTCGGCTTGCCCCAGGGGGTGACCGGATGGCGACCGCCCGAAGTGCGGCCCTCGCCGCCGCCATGGGGATGGTCGACCGGGTTCATCACCACTCCCCGCACATGCGGCCGGCGGCCCAGCCAGCGGCTGCGGCCGGCCTTGCCGAGACTGATGTTCTGGTGATCGGGGTTGGACACCGCACCGATGGTCGCCATGCATTCCGAGCGCACCACCCGGATCTCGCCCGAGCCCAGACGCAGCTGGGTGTAGTCGCCGTCGCGGCCGACGATCTGCACATAGGTGCCGGCGGCGCGGGCGAGCTGGCCGCCCTTGCCCGGCTTGAGCTCGACATTGTGGACGATGGTGCCCACCGGGATGTTGCCGATGGGGGCGGCATTGCCCGGCTTCACATCGACCCGGCGGTCGGCGATCACCCGGTCGCCCGACTGCAGCCGCTGCGGCGCCAGGATGTAGGCGAGCTCGCCATCCTCGTATTTGAGCAGGGCCAGGAAGGCGGTGCGGTTGGGATCGTACTCGAGCCGCTCGACCCGCGCCGGCACGTCG
>CAYYZI010000126.1:0-7325 GCA_964475675.1 uncultured Geminicoccaceae bacterium | reverse complement strand
AGAAGATCACCGCCTCGCGACGCAGGCGGCGCAGGCCGAGAACGACCGCGAGGGCGACGCCGGCCACCACCGGCACGTCGAACAGCAGGAATTCCGGCGCAAGCGGGAATTCGCCGTTGATCCAGCTCACCCCGCCGCCACCGGCGAGGCTGAGGAGCAGCCAGACCACCCGCCGCAGGCGGGCGGCGGCGATGCGGGCGACGATCAGCCCGACGGCGATGCCGGCCAGCACCGCCAGGATTTCTCCGGGAGCTCCGATCATGGCGTCTCCTCCTCTTCCAGGGTCTCGGGGGCGCCGCCGGCATCGATCCCCTCGCCGGCCCCGGCCTCCTCGCCGAGGTCCACCGCTTCCGGCAGGGCGGCGCTCTCGAGCTCGGCCTCGGCGGCTTCCTCGCCGTCGAGTGCCGGTGCCGCGCCGGCATCCTCGATCTCGCCTTCCGCGGCCATCTCCGGCGCCGTCTCGGCGACCGGCTCGGGCAGCGGCGAGACCGCCTCCCCGGGAAGCTCGGCGGCGGCCGCTCCCGCCGACTGGACCTCCGCCACCGGCGCCGCGGCCACGGTCTCGACCCCGGCGGTCGCCCGCGGCGGTCCGCCTTCCTCGATCTCGATGATGATGCGCATGCGCCCCACCTCCCTCAGCGGTTCATGACCGCGTAGCGACCCTCGAAGGTCACCGGCGCGTTGGTCAGGTTCTTGACCGTGATCCAGTAGGTGCAGCGGCTGGCATCGCCGCGCTCCACCGCCACGTCCCATTCGATCTGCGGCGCGCCGCGGCGCGGCGTGGTCGGCACCATGTACCAGACGACATGCCAGTCGGCCGGCCAGTTGAAGGTGAACCAGCGCCTCGTCTGCCGCGGCGCGAGCGTGCCCGTGAACTGTCTTCCCGTGCGCATCTCGATGTCCTCCCCCTGTTTCAGTAGCGGCTCAGGATGCAGTACCGGCCTTCGAACTGGACCGGCTGGTTGGTGTGGTTCTTCACGGTGATCCAGTAGGTGACGTATTCGGCGTCGGCCTTCTCGACCCCGACCTTCCAGCTGAGCTGGGGGGCGCCGCGCCGCACCGTGGTCGGCATCACCGTCCAGATCACGTGCCAGGTGGCCGGCCAGCGGAAGGTGAACCAGCGGCGCGAGCTGTTGGCCGGCACCGTACCCGTCCACTGGCGGCCACAGATCGGCGCCCGCATCTCGCCATCCACCGGGATCTGCCAGACGCCGCGATTGCGGGTACCGGCGCGCAGCAGCCGGGCATGAGGATGGAACAGCAGATCGGCCACCAGCACGTTGGGCAGGCCGCTGCCCAGCACCGCCCAGCCGGCGCCGCCGTTGCGGGTTTCGTAGACGCCGAGATCGGCCGCCACCCAGACCCGGTTGGCGTTGGCGGGATCGACCATGACCGCGTTGATCGGCAGGTTGGGCAGGCCGCCGCTGCGGTCGTCCCAGTTCGAACCGCCATCGGTGGAGCGGAACACGCGACCGCCGCCGACCCGGCTGCTGGTCACCCAGATGCGGGAGAGGTTGCGCGGATCGACATGGATATCCGAGATCCAGGCGCCGGCGCGGGGCGAGGTGAGGGCCTGGGCGCTGCCCCAGGCGCTGCCGTTCCAGCGGATGCGGAAAAGCGAGCCGTTGGCGGTGCCGACGAAGATGTTGTCGGCGTCGGGCGCGTGCATGGCGGTCGCCGTCTGGGTGCCGGGCAGGGCCACCTCGGTCCAGCTACTGCCGTTGTTGCGCGAGACGAACACGCTCTGCCCGGCCTGGGCGATGGTGCTGCCGCGGGCCTCCATCGGGGGATAGAAGAGCGCCCGGTAGTTCTGCGGCACGTTCGGCCCGATCCAGGAGAAGGAGCCGAAATCGCCCTTGCTGGTGGAGCGCTCCATGCCCATGCCGAAATAGGAATGGAACACGGTGTCGGGCGCGACATGGTTGACCGCGCAGTCGCCACCATCACCGTCGGCCACATGGTCCCAGACCGAGGAACCGCGCCAGCGGATGCTGCCATTGTCCTGGGTGCCGCCCAGCAGCCACAGCGCCGAGCCGGGATCGTGGGCGATGTATTCGATCTCGGTGATGTAGAGCCCGTCGTTGAGCGATACCCAGGCGTTGCCGCGATCGGGCGAACGGTAGAGACCGCCGTCGCAGCCCACATAGACGATGTCCGGATCGACCGGATCGAAGGCGATGGCGTGCTGGTCGGGGTGGATGTCGTCGCCCGGCTTGTTGGAGATCCTGGTCCACACCCAGTTCCTGCCGCGCCGGTCGCCGCGCCAGGCCTCGATGGCCCCGAGATAGATCTGGTTGCTGCGGTCGGGCGCCACCGCAAGGAACCAGTCGTACCAGGCCTGCCCGGTGCGCAGCCCGCCGGGCAGGGCCACCGTCCGCCAGGTGCCGCGGGTATCGCGACGCCACAGATGGGCGGTACCGCCGCTGGCACCGAAGGCGAAGGCCTCGGCGGTGCTGCTCGGCGCATGATCGACTGCCAGCCGGTTGAAGCTGGCCGGCCCGCCGGGCAGCGCCACGCGAGTCCAGGCATTGCCGTTGGTGGAGCGGTAGAGGCCGTCGCTGCAGGCGGCCAGAGCCTCGAAATCGTCGCCGGAACGGACCACCGACAGGGACCAGGTGCGCACCGCGCGCCGTCGGGTCCAGGTCGTGCCGCCATCGGTGGAGCGGTAGAGACCGTGGGTGGTGGCGGCCAGCAGATGCCGGGAATCGCCGGGATCGACGACCAGATCGTGAAACCCCTGGCCGATGAAGGGGGCCCCGGCCAGCAGTGCGAAACTGGTGCCGCCATTGGTCGAGCGCAGAATGCCCTGGCCCAGGCGCCAGTAGAAATTGCCTTCCCCGGTGCCGACATAGACGGTGCGCGGATTGGAGGGATCGAAGGCGATGGCCCCGGTGGTCAGGGTCGGTGCGAAATCGGTGCGCGGCCGCCAGCTCGCACCGCGGTTGCGCGACTGCCAGACCCCGCCGCCGGCGGCACCGCAGAGAATATGGTCGCGATTGCCGGGATCGACGGCCACGCAGGAGACCCGCCCCGACACCGCGATCCGCTTGTCCCCATAGGTCTGGCCGTTGTCCATCCGGCGCGGCCCGAGCTGGCGCCAGCGCGGCACCCAGCCGGCCGGGCGGGGCGGATGGGTACCGAACTCCGCCGGTTCCTCTTCCTCCTCGCCGTCGGTCTCCATGGTGGCGACGATGCCCGCTTCGGGGGACTCGATGGCGGCCATCTCCGCCTCGTGCTCGCAGAGCGCCCGGGCGGCCTCCGCATAGAAGGCGGCGAGCGGCTCACCCTTCTCCTTCTCCGCGGCACGGGGTGTTTCCGGCGGCTCGGGAGCGGTGAAGCCCCGCTGGTCGCGGAACAGGGCGAGGCGGCGGGCGGCCTTGGATCCGTCGTAGGGGGGAAGCTCCTCTTCGAGGCGCTGTACGCGCAGCTTGTGGTCGTGTGGACCCTTCATGGATTCTTCCTCCCCTTGCTCGGTTTCGTCCTGCCCGGCTTCTTCGGCGTTTCTCCGACGGGCGGTTTCTTCTCGCTTTCCCCCTCGGGCGGCGGATAGCCGCGGGCCTCCTCGAACTGACGCAGACGCTCCGCCGCCCGGCCTCCGGGTGGTGGCTTCCGCTTGTCGCCCTTGCGCCCGACCATTTTTCGCGCTCCCCTCGACCCCCGCGGGTCAACTGTTTCGTGGAGGTTACACGAATTGCCGAGATAGTTCTATCCAGGATTGTAGAAAAACCCGCGGGCGTATGCGCTGCCGTACAAACAGTGGCGCGCCGGTCCGCTCTTATCGTCTTGCTGCCGGCGAAGCTTGTTGGCTAAGACAGTGTCGGCGCGGCTGGATCGCGAATGGCGAGGGAGAGAGCGAGATGTCGGAAGGCGGCAAACCGGAAACGGGCAGCAGCAGTGCCCATGTCACGGCCGAGGAGGCGCTGCGCCTGCATGCCTCCGGCCGGCCGGGCAAGATCGAGATCACCCCGACCAAGCCGCTGACCACCCAGCGCGACCTGTCCCTGGCCTACTCGCCGGGGGTCGCCTACCCCTGCCTCGAGATCCGCGACGATCCCAGCAAGGTCTACGACTACACCGCCAAGGGCAATCTGGTGGCGGTGATCTCCAACGGCACGGCAGTGCTCGGCCTCGGCGATCTCGGCCCCCTCGGAGCCAAGCCGGTGATGGAAGGCAAGGCGGTGCTGTTCAAGCGCTTCGCCGATATCGACAGCATCGACATCGAGGTCGACAGCCGCGATGTCGACGAGATCGTGGCCTGCGTGCGGCTGCTGGGGCCGGCCTTCGGCGGCATCAATCTCGAGGACATCAAGGCGCCGGAATGCTTCATCATCGAGCAGCGCCTGCGCGAGGCGATGGACATCCCGGTGTTCCACGACGACCAGCACGGTACCGCGATCATCGCCGTCGCCGGGCTGATCAACGCCCTCGATCTCACCGGCCGCAGCCTTTCCGGCATCCGCCTGGTGATCAACGGCGCCGGCTCGGCCGGCATCGCCTGCGCCGAACTGCTCAAGGCCATGGGCGTGCCGCACGACCATGTCATCCTCTGCGACACCAAGGGGGTGATCTACCGCGGGCGCAGCGCCGGCATGAACCAGTGGAAATCGGCGCATGCGGTGGACACCGAGCTGCGCACCCTCGCGGAGGCGGTACGCGGAGCCGATGTGCTGTTCGGCCTGTCGGCCAAGGGCGCCTTCACCCCGGAGATGATCAAGTCCATGGCCCGCGATCCGATCGTCTTCGCCATGGCCAACCCCGATCCCGAAATCACCCCCGAGGAGGCCCATGCCGCCCGCCCGGACGTGATCATCGCCACCGGCCGTTCCGACTATCCCAACCAGGTCAACAATGTCCTGGGCTTTCCCTACATCTTCCGTGGCGCTCTCGATGTCCGCGCCTCGGCCATCAACGAGGCGATGAAGATCGCCGCCGCCTATGCCATCGCCGCCCTGGCCCGCGAGGAGGTGCCGGACGAGGTCACCGCCGCCTATCGGGGCCGCATGCTGCGCTACGGGCGCGACTATCTGATTCCCACCCCCTTCGATCCCCGCCTCATCACCCATGTGCCGCCGGCGGTGGCCAAGGCGGCCATGGAAAGCGGCGTCGCCCGCCGGCCGATCGTCGATCTCGAGCGCTACCGCGCCGATCTCCGCTCGCGCCTCGATCCGGCGGCCAGCCGCATGCAGCTGATCATCGACCGGGTGCGGGCCAATCCCAAGCGGGTGGTGTTCGCCGAGGGCGAGGAAGCCAAGACCATCAGTGCCGCCCATGCCTGGTACACCGCCGGCATGGGGCGGCCGATCCTGATCGGCCGCGAGGAGCGGGTGCGGGCCACCGCCCGGGCGATCGGTCTCAACGCTCTCGACGGGATCGAGATCCACAACGCCCGGCTGTCGGAGCACAATCGGAGCTACGCCGAATTCCTCTACCGGCGGCAGCAGCGCAATGGCCTGCTGTTCCGCGACTGCCAGCGGCTGGTCAATCAGGACCGCAACATCTTCAGCGCCTGCATGCTGGCCCACGGCCATGCCGATGCCATGGTCACCGGCCTCACCCGCAACTACATCACCGTGCTGGAGGAAATCCTCCAGGTGCTGGATCCCAAACCGGAGCAGCGGGTGTTCGGCCTGACGGTGATGGTCGCCCGCGGGCGCACCGTGTTCATCGCCGACACCATGGTCCATGAGCTGCCCTCGCCCACCGAGCTCGCCGACATCGCCGTGCAGACCGCGCGCATGGCCCGCTCGATGGGCTTCACGCCGCGGGTGGCCCTCTTGTCCTTTGCCACCTTCGGCAATCCGCCGGTCTCCAAGGCGGCGCGGGTGCGCGACGTGGTGGCCGAGCTCGACCATCGTTCGGTCGATTTCGAATATGATGGCGAGATGGCCGCCGACGTCGCCCTCGATGCCGAGCTGATGCGCCAGTACTACCCCTTCTGCCGGCTGTCGGGGCCGGCCAATGTGCTGATCATGCCGGCCCTGCACACCGCCCACATCTCCTCCAAGCTGCTGCAGCAGCTCGGCGGCGGCACGGTGATCGGGCCGCTGCTGGTCGGGCTCGAGCGGCCGGTGCAGATCGTGCCGATGAACGCGAGCGTCTCCGACATTCTCAACATCGCCGCCATCGCCGCCCATGATGCGCAGGCCGAGGAGGCGGCGGAGACCGTTCCGGCCACCAAGTAGGCTCCGCCGCGGGCGTTCCGCGTCGGGAAGATTCTCCCTTGCGCTCCGTCCATGAAGCGCGGGATCGGACCTGCTGCGCCTCCTGCGGGGCGGGGCACCGGCTGATCACAGTTCGGCGAGAAGTCCGGGGCCGGTCTTCCGAAACGCAGAATAAGATCTACAAGTCGGACAGGTCATGTTCGAAACGAAAGGTAGGGAGGGGGCCGACGGAACGGTCGGAGCCGAGATCCTGTCGGCAGCGGCCGGTGGGGGCCGGCGGCAGGAGGCGATCACCCGCCATCCCGCGGCCGCGAGGAGGACGGCGTCCTGCCCGCATCGCATGAGCGGTTCCGCCATTTCCTCCGGCAGCGCGGGTTTGCAGAACAGAAGAACGTATTCGGGTCATCTCGGTAACCAACATCCCATGCCTCATCCGGTTTCCCCCGGCGGCGAGATCCGCATTCCCCGTCAGCGCTTCCGGCCGCTGCTCGACGCCCGACGTCTGCGGGCCTGGCGCCGCAGGGGCATCACCCGGATCCGGGCCGGCGGTGTCGGGCGCAGGGCTTCCTCCGCCGCCGGCAGGCGGCAATGGCTGCTGGCGCTGCTCGTTCTCGTCACCTTCTTCTGGATGGTGGCGAGCTTTGGCCGCCTGCTCGCCGCGGACGGGCTGACCCTGCCCGAGTTCCTGCACATCGGCGTCTTTGCCCTGCTCGCCCTGTGGCTTTCCCAGTCCTTCTGGACCCTGGCCGCCGGCTTTCTGGTCCTGCAACGGGCCCGGCGGCGGCCCCGCGCAGAGCCCGACCGTCCCGCTGCCGACGGACCACGGGTGGCGCTGGTGATGCCGGTCTACAACGAGGACACCCAGCGGGTGTTCGCCGGTATCGCCGCCATCTGGCAGCAACTCGCCGGCCATCCGGTGTTCGGACGCTGCGACTTCTTCGTGCTCAGCGACACCACATCGACCGATCTCTGGCTGCGCGAGGTGGACGCCTGGCAGCGCCTGCGCCGTCGCCTGCCCGGTGGCGAGCGCATCTTCTATCGCCGGCGGCTCGAGAACCGCGGCCGCAAGACCGGCAACATCGAGGATTTCCTGGGCCGCTGGGGGAACGAGTACGAATACTTTCTGGTGCTGGATGCGGACAGCCTGATGCGTGCCGAGACGAT
>CAYYZI010000125.1:0-7335 GCA_964475675.1 uncultured Geminicoccaceae bacterium | reverse complement strand
ATCCCGAGCGAGCTTCACGGGCAGAAGTACGAACTGGCGACGCCGACCCCGAAGCCGCCGCCGGCGGGTGAACAGATTCCGCCCAGCATGCGCAAGATCGAGCATTTTGAGCCGCTGGTGGAGGCCGTCGAAGCGACCAACCTGCCGATGCAGGAGATCGCCAGGCTCAAGACCCTGGCCCGCGCTCACAAGAAGATCATCGTCACCCGCAAGGTCAATCCGCATGCCCGGCGCTGGTACGAGCAGGGGGCGGTGGGCAAGGACATCAACATGAAAGGCAAGTCCGCCAGCCGCGGCGCCATCGCCGGCCTCATTCCCGAGGACCAGGCCTTCAGCAAGCTTTACGACAAGGTGACCAAGGCCAGGACCGCGAAGGAGCGGGCCGAGGCCTGGAAGGAGATCGCCGAGTACAACGCCAAGGTGCAGAAGGCGGTGAAGGAAGGCGGCTACGAGTTCGTGCCCTTCGAGGTCGAGGGGCGCAAGGTCGGCATCTACAAGCAGGGCGAGAAGGTCTACCAGGCCTACGAGAAGGGCGGCACGATCTACGATGCGGCGACCGGAAAGCCGATCGGCGCGCGCACCGGCTTCGAGCGCATCAAGGATCTGCGGGTGGTCGGCAAGAAGGTCGATGGCGAAACCCGCTATGTCACGGCCGATATCGACCTCGACTATGTGATCGAGAACCCGCACGCGCCCGAGCAACCGCTCATCAAGTGGAAGCCGGAGACCGGCGACACCCTCGGCAATCGCACGCCCCGCCAGGAGGCGCTGTTGAAGGGCGCCCGCAACCTCTCCGAGGCGGCCGGCGATTCGACCAAGGTCCTGCACGGTGCGGAAGAGCTCAATCCCTATCCCGAAAAGCTGACCATGAGCGAATTCCCCAAGCTCGTCGTGTTCGACGACGGCAGGGTGGCGACCCTGAAGAACCCCTACGATCAGTGGAAACTGCTGCGGGATCTGAAGGCCGATGGCTATCGCATCGACCTCACCGAGGAGATCCGAGCGGCCTACGACTGGCCCGAGGACTGGTGGAAACGGATGCCCGACGCGGTCCGCGAATGGGCCCCCGGCGCCGGCGACAAGCCGAGACGGCGCCGCCTCCGACGCGGATCCCGCCGCTCCCATCCTCGTCGCCTTCCTCTCGCTGCCTGAGGCCCGATCATGAAACCGAGACCTTCCACTCCGCCCGCCTCCCGATCGCGCCTTGTTTTGTCTCTGCTGCTCCTGCTGCTGGCACTGCCGGCCCGCGCCGAACCGGTCGAGGTCGGACGCCGGGCGGCCGAGGGGCGGAACGAGATCCTGCTCGGCGCCTACGAGACGACCACCGAGAAATTCGGCGAAGCGGCTCCCGAAGGGCGTGCGTTCCTCACCGTCTACGGAGCCATCCGCCGGCCGGGCGAGGATCTTCCGCTCTATCTCGAACGTGCGGAAACCGCGTTCCGCCTCGCGCTCGTGGACGGTACCGAGATCCCGCTGCACTCGCTGACTGCGGACAGTTTCGATGCCTGGTGGGGCGAGACCGATCTCCTGCCCGGCGAGGAGCGGCCGTTCGAGCTGGTCTTCGAGATCCCGGCGGAGGCGAGGCCGCGCAATCTCCTGTTCGAGGCGGAGGAAGCACGAATCGTCCTGCCGTTCGGCGAGGAGGCGACAACGGTCGCCGCCGAGCCGGCGCGGGAGCCCACCGGCGAGCCGGTCGCCGAGCCTGCAACCGCACCTGCCACCGAGCCCGCCAGCCGAAAGCAGACGGCAACAGAAGAAGCACCGCAGCCACAGCCACCTCTCGAGCTCACCGGTAATGTGCCCGCGGTTGCGCCACTGCCCGCCGAGCCCCGCAACATCGTCACCAGCGAGGCGGCGCTGGCCGGGATCGAGGCGGCCGAAGGCCATGACGCGCTGCGCGACGGACGCAGCGGGCCGGATGCGCCGGTGACACGGGTGGCGCTGGGATCACCGCTCACCATCACCTTTTCCCGGCCCTGGAACGTCGAACGGCTGCGCTTCCTGCTGCGGGCTCCCGAAGGCGGCGGCTACCGCTACCGTCTGGAAGTGAGCCCCGACGGCAAACTCTGGGAGCTGCTGGCCGAACGTGCCGACGGGATCTTCGCCGGGGTGCAGGAATTCCGTTTTCCGGCGCGTCCCCTGCGCGCGGTGCGGCTGACCGCCATCTCCGCCTCCGATGGGATCCAGGCGCTGGAAGTCGAGGAGTTCGAGGCCTGGAGCCGCGACCATCTGCCGGCGCTCCGGGACAATCTGGCCTGGGGCGGCCATGGCGGGCGGGTGCTGGCCATGCGGCCGACGCCCGAGGATCTGGAGGCCGCCACCTTTCCCCTGATCAACGGCGGCGACGATCGGTGGGAGGCGCCGGGCGAGGGACCGGTGGAGCTCGTCTTCGGCTTCGTCGACAACGCCGCCTTTCTGATCGATGCCGTTGCTCTGCAGATCCCCGATCCGGCGCGCGCACCCGGAAAAGTGGAGGTCGCCGTCTCCGTCGAAGGGCCCGACCGTGGGTTCGAGACCATCGGCCGGTTCCCGGTGGCCGCCGGGGAGGGACGCGTGCTCTTGCCTTTCGCGCCCCGCGCGGCGCGGTTCGTCAGGCTCCGCCTCGAGCCGCCGCAGAAGGGTCGGCTCGCCCTCGGCGAGGTCTCGGTGTTCGAGGCCGCGGTCGAAGGCTACGCGCCCCGCTTTCCGCGCTACGTCGCTACCGAAAGCGGCGAACCGCCGGCGGCCCGCAACATCGCGCTTTCCGCCAACGGCGGCAGGCTGGTCGCCCATCCCGAGCTTTTCGACGGCAGCCCCGATCAGCTCAACAACGGCAGGACCAACTGGGAGGGGCCGGCGGTGGACACCGATCGCGCCGCCTTCCTGTTCCGCTTTCTGGGCGAGCGGCGGGCGCGCATCGACGAAGTGCGCCTGCATCTCGACGGCATCGACTGGCCCGGCCGGCTGACGGTGGAAGTGGGCGAGCAGCAGGAGGGGCCGTTCACCCCGGTCGCCCGGGTGCTCCTGCCGCCGACCTTCGACCAGTGGCGGGCGGTACGGTTCGCGCCCGTCGAGGGACGCTATCTGCGCGTCCTCCTCGAACCCGCCCCCGAAGACGGCGGTCGCGAGGTGATCGACGAGATCGCGGTGCTGGAAGCCGAGGCGCCGGACTATCTCTCGATCCTCGAGGTGCCGTACGAGGAGCAGTTGCCGCTGGGGCCGAACCTTGCCTTGGCACTCCTCGGCGGCGAGGTGGTGCGCGCCAGTGCCGTGGAGGAACAGCAGGGCTGGTCGCCCCGGCGTCTGATCGACGGCCTGGTCGGTGACGCCTATGGCGGCGCCCGCGGCTCGGTCGGCTGGACCACGCCGGCCAATCCGGATTTCCCGGTGGAGCTCGATCTCCGCCTCGCCGGATCGAAACCGGCGCGCATCATCGGAGTCGGGCTCAACCCGAGCTTCAAGATCAAGGCCAGCGGCATTCTCGACACCGACTTCCTGGGAGCGGCCGCCAATCGGCCGCGCGAGGTGGAGATCCTGACCAGCCTCGACGGTGACGCCTGGGAAACGGCCGCCACCTTCGAGATGCGCAACCGTGCGGTGCTCCAGAGCTTCGCCTTTCCGGCCCCGCGCGAGGCGCGGTTCGTCCGTTTCCGCCTGCTTTCCAACCATGGTGGCGACCGGCTGCAGCTCGGCGAGATCGCGGTCTACGAGGATCCCGCCCTGGACAGCCGGCAATCGGTGCTGGCCGCTCTGCCGCTGGACATCGCCCGTCCCGAGCTGGGCGGGGCGGTGGCCGGCTTTTCCAGCCAGTACAACGAATCCTGGATCGGCCGGCTGTTCGACGGCGAGCCCGAGAGCTTCTGGTCGCCCGACGATGGCTGGCGCTTTCCGCAGCGCATCCGCCTCGCCTTCGCCGGTGATGCGGTGGCCGAGATCGCGGCCCTGGAGATCGTGCCCCGCGAGGGTGGCGAGGAGGGAGCACGTCCCAAGCGCATCAGGCTGCGGCGGGGCCTGGGCGAGAATCCGGCCGCGGATCTCGAGCGGGTCGGCGAATACACCGCGCCCGAGACGCCGGAAGTCTGGCGCATCCCCTTCGATCCGCCGCTCGAAGCGCGCTATCTCGAGCTTTCCGTGCTCGAAAATTTCGGCTCCCGTTACCTCAATATCGGCGACATCCGTGTCATCGAGGCAGGGCGCCCCGGCTACCGCTCGGTGCTCGCCCGCGCCCGCGAGGAGGAGCTCGCGCGGATCGCTCGCGGCCGCTGGGCGGTGGAGGCGGGCGCGCTGCTGGCGGCCGAACGCACCGAGCAGGAGCCCAACGACAGCCCGGCGGAGGCCAATCCCCTGGAGCTCGGCGAAAGTATCGCCGGGCGCATCGATCCGGTCGGCGAACGCGACCATTTCCGCCTGTCGGTGGCCCCGGAAGCCGCGCGGCCGCTGCTCCTGGAGCTTGCCGGCGAGCCCCGGATCAAGACCCGCCTGGAGATCGAGGGGGCGGCCGGCACCGCCGCCTTTGCGCTCGATCCGGCCAGGACCGGGAAGGCCTTCCGGGGATCGCTCGATCTCGATCCGGGTGCCTATCTGCTCCGGCTGTTCGAGCCCAGGACCCGGATCGTGCTGGTGGTGGATGTCAGCGGCAGCATGGAGGAGCGGATCGCCGATGCGCGGCGGGCGGTACTCCATTACGCCGCCGGCGTGCAGCCGCAGGAGGAGATGGCGATCCTCAAATTCTCGGGCGGCATCGACCTCCTGCACGATTTCTCGAGCGACGGCGAGGCGCTGGTGGCCTCCGCCCGGGGTGCCATCGAAGCGGGCGGCGGAACCGCTCTCTACGATGCGCTGGCCCGGGCCCTGGAGATGCTCGAAGGCTATGCCGGCAACCGCGCCATCGTCCTGCTCTCGGACGGGGCGGACAGCCGTTCGGAGCGCAAATACGCTGCCATCCGCCAGCGTCTGGCCGAGGCCGGGGTACGCTTCTATGCGATCGCCCTGGGCGAGGGCATGTGGACCTACAGCGACGCGCTGGGCACCACGCCCGGACGCATGCTGGGCTATCTCGCCCGCAGCACGGGCGGGCGGCGCTATCTGACCCCTTCCTCGAGCGAGCTCCTGCGTCTTTACGAGGAAATCGCCCGCGAGTTGCGCGCCGGTACCCGCTATCGACTGCGCCTCGCGCCCAGCGCCGGCGAGGGCCAGCTCGTGCTGCGGCAGACCGGCGAGCGGATCGCCGGGGTCGGCACCCCCGACAAGGTGCTGTTCATTTTCGACGCCTCGGGCTCGATGCGCGGCCGCGATGCCGAGGGCAAGCGCAAGATCGGGGTGGCGCGGACCGTCCTCAACCGGCTGGTCGCCTCGCTGCCCGAGGAAGTGCGGATCGGGCTTCGGGTCTACGGCCATCGCTACCCGCGCAAGCCCAAGGCCCGAAGCTGCACCGACAGCCAGCTCGTGGTCCCCTTCCAGCGGGTGGACAAGGCGGCCTTCGCCCGCTTCGTCGATTCGATCCGGCCCAGGGGGCAGACCCCGATCGGTCTGTCGCTGCGGCAGGTGGCGGAGGATTTCGGCGATGCGCCGGGGCCCAAGATCGTGGTGCTGATCACCGACGGCGAGGAGACCTGCTCGCCGGATCCGGGGGATCCCGATTATCCCCCGCGGGTGGTCGAGGATCTTCTGGCCCGCGGTCTCGACATCAAGGTCAACATCGTCGGCTTCGACATCGAGGAGGGCGAGGTGCGGCAGTTCCTCGGCGAGCTCGCGGCCAAAACCGGGGGCGTCTTCTACGGTGCCGACAATGCCGCCGAGCTGCAGGCGGCGATCGAGGCGGCCATGCGCACCCCCTATGCAGTGCGCGACCTGCGCGGGAAGGTGATCGCCCGCGGCACCCTCGATGGCGGTCCGGTGCGGCTTCCGGCCGGGGTCTACCGGGTCGAGGTGGCGGCGGCCGCGCCGCTGGTGCTCGAGGATCTGGTGATCGAGGCCGGGCGGGCGACGGTGGTCGATATCGACAAGGAGGGCAGCGAGATCGCGATCGAGCGCAGCATCGGCGAGATGGTAGCGGAGGAGCCGGTCGCTGCACTGCCGTCGAAAGCACGGGACGAAACGGGGACAAAACAGGAACGAACGCAGATCGAGGGGCAGGAAAAGGGAACGCGCGAACAGCGCGTCGTGGCCCTTCTCGACGAGGCCGAGGCGCTGTTCGCGGCGCAGAAACTGACCACGCCGAAAGGGGGTTCGGCGCTCGACCGCTGGCGTGCGGTGCTCGCCCTCGATCCCGGCAATGCGGCGGCCACCGAGGGCATCGCGCGGATCGTGCGGAAATACGTGGCATGGGCGGACAAGGCCGAGAAGCGCGGCGATCTCGACAAGGCGATCGCCTATCTGCGCCGGGCGGTGACCGCCGATCCCGACAACAGTTCGGTACGCATGCTGCTGGGCATCGATCTCGTCGGCGCCGGTCGCGAAACCGAGGCCATCCGCGAGTTCCGCGCCGCCAGGGAGCGCGATCCGTCACTGGCGGCGGCCGATTTCTATACCGGTCTCGCCTACATGAAGACGGAGCGGCTCGACGATGCCCTGGCGGCATTGGCGCGCATCGAGGAGGACGAGGAATACGGGCCCCGGGCGCGCCTGCAGCAGGCCTTCATCCGCTTGATGCAGGACGAGTATCGACAGGCCTACGAGCAGGGCATTGCGGGCGTCCAAGCCAAAGGCGACTGCGAGCAGGCGCCGCTCGATGATGTCTGCTCCAATCTCTGGCTGGCGGTGGGCTATGCGCTGATCGGCATGGAGCGCTATGATGTGGTCGCCGAAACCCTGCGCCAGGTGCTCGATCTCCAGCCAACCGAGCCGGGGCTGTTCGAGCTCGTCGCACTCGCCCTGCGCCAGCAGGGCCAGGAGGAGGAAGCCCGGGTCGTGGAGAAGCGCGGCAAGGCGCTCGCCGGTGACTGAGGGATGCGGATCGCGGCCATCCTGATCGCCTTTTTTCTCGCCGTCGGCCCGCTCGCGGCGCGGCAGGCGGCGGAGCCCGAACCCGCCCGCTTCGCCGGCGAAGTGCGCATCGTTCTGCCGCTGCCCGAGGGGGTCCTGGTGGCCGGACCGGGTGCGGAGCGGAAGGCCTGGTTCGCGCTGCTGGACGAGGATCTCGCGCCGCGCCTCGAGCATCGTTTCGCCGATTGCGGCCGCTGCTCGCTGATGGCCGCCACCGAACTCGGTGACGGGCGGATCCTGCTGGCGGGCGCCCGCGACGAACGCGGCAACGGCGTGGAGGAGGGCTGGGTGGTACTGGTCGACGGGCGCAGCGGCGAGATCCTGCGCCAGCGCATCGTCCGGCCGCCGGCGGGCGGCCGCTTTCTGGCGGCC
>CAYYZI010000124.1:0-7354 GCA_964475675.1 uncultured Geminicoccaceae bacterium | reverse complement strand
CGATCTATCCAGAAGAACTGCCTGTAGATCGGACGGAAACGGGCGCTGCGCACCGGCGAGGTGTCGAGCCAGGGCAGCAGGAACAGCACGAAGATCGACGCGAACAGCGCGATCACGCCGCCGAGCTTGGCCGGGATGATCCAGAAGATGTTGAAATTGATCGCACGCAGGATGGCGTAGAAGGGCAGGAAGTACCATTCCGGCACGATGTGCGCGGGGGTCTTGAGCGGATTGGCCGGCTCGAAGTTCACCGGTTCGATGAATGCGTTCGGTGCGTAGAACACGAAGAAGCCGTACACCAGCAGGAACACACCGAGACCGAACATGTCCTTGACGGTATAGTAGGGATGGAAGGGGATCTTGTCCTTCCGGTCGAGATCGATGCCCAGCGGATTGTTCGAGCCGGTCTGGTGCAGGGCGAGGATGTGCAGGAACACCAGCGCGAAGATCACGAAGGGCAGCAGGTAATGCAGCGAGAAGAACCGCTGCAGGGTCGGATTGGCGACGGTGAAGCCGCCCCACAGCCAGGTGACGATGGTGTCACCGACGATCGGGATCGCCGAGAACAGGTTGGTGATCACCGTCGCCGCCCAGTAGCTCATGTTGCCCCAAGGCAGCACGTAGCCCATGAAGGCGGTGGCCATCATCAGCACCAGAATGACGACGCCGAGAATCCACAGCAGTTCACGCGGCTTCTTGTAGGAGCCGTAATAGAGGCCGCGGAAGATGTGGACGTAGACCAGGAAGAAGAACATCGAGGCGCCGTTGGCGTGCAGATAGCGGAGCAGCCAGCCCCAGTTGACGTCCCGCATGATGTAGCCTTCGACCGAATCGAAGGCGAGGTCGGCATGGGGCGTGTAGAACATCACCAGGACGATCCCGGTGACGATCTGCACCACCAGCATGATGCCGGCCAGCGAGCCGAAGTTCCACCAGTAGTTCAGGTTCCTCGGGGCTGGATAGACGACGAGCTCGTTGTAGCCCCAGGTGAGTACCGGCAGGCGCTCGTCGATCCATCGCAACAACCCGCTCTTGAAAGGCGAGCTCTGCATTTCCGTGCTCATGCGCCGATCCCGTTTGCTGCGCGCGTTCTGGTTCGCGGAGAGGGTCGTCCGGTCAGCCGATCCTGACCAGCGTGTCGGTGACGAACTGGTAGGGCGGCAGATAGAGGTTCAGTGGTGCCGGTCCCTTGCGAATGCGACCGGCGGTATCGTAATGGGAGCCATGGCAGGGACAGAACCATCCTCCCCACTGGCCGCGCGGCTCGCCCGGCCTCTGGCCGAGGGGCACGCAGCCGAGATGCGTGCAGATGCCGATCACGATCAGCCATTCGGCCTTCTGCACCCGGGCCTCGTCGGGCTCCGGATCGCGGAGCTCGTCGAGGGGCACCGACCGCGCCAGCTCGATTTCCTCCTTGGTGCGGTGGTCGATGAACACCGGCTTGCCCCGCCACAGGACGGTGACCCGCTGGCCTACCTCGATCGGCTCGAGATCGGCCTCGGTGGTGGCCACCGCGAGCACTGCGGCGGACGGGTTGAGACTGTCGATCAGGGGCCAGAGCGCCGCCAGCGTGCCGACCCCGAAGGTCGACCAGGCGACGAGCTCCAGAAAGTCACGCCTGCTACCACCGGCAGCTTCATCCTGCCGGACCGCACTGTCGGCCATTGATGCCAATCCCTTCTGCAGAAAAGCGCGGCAAAACCGGCGCGGACTTTATGGAGCACCCCATGGCTGGGCAAGAGACCTTTGGTCGCATAATTCCGGGGCGTGGCATTGCTGCCACGGTTGCTGCCGTTCCTCGCACGAGGATTGACCAGCCGTGATGAGTGATTTGCGGATCGCCCTGTTCCGGCCGGAGATCGCCGCCAATTTCGGGGCCATGCTGCGCCTCGGCGCCTGTCTGGGGGTCGATGTCGAGATCATCGAGCCTTGCGGCTTCCCCCTGGACGACCGCCGCATCCGTCGCAGCGGAATGGACTATGTGGCGCATGTGGGCTATCGGCGGCATGCCGACTGGAACGCGTTCCGCACCTGGCTGGACAGTGAAGGTCGGCGTCTCGTGCTGCTCAGCAGGCATGCGTCCGTGGCATATCACCGCCTCTCCTACCGGCCCGGAGACGTGCTCCTGCTCGGCCAGGAAAGCGCCGGCGTGCCGCGGATGGTCCGCGAGGAGGCGGCGGTCGCGGTGCGCATACCGATGCGCCGTGCGGTGCGCTCGCTCAATCTGGTGACGGCGGCGGCGGTGGTGCTGGGCGAGGCCCTGCGACAACTGGGAGCGTTCGACGATGAAGCCGGATGACGCCGCCGAGCGGTGCAGGGAGCGCGCGCGGATCTGGTTCGAGAGCCTGCGCGACCGGCTCTGTGCCGCCTTCGAGGCATTGGAGGATTCCTTCTCCGGGCAGGACGCCGAGCGGCTGCCGCCGGGGCGCTTCCGGCGCCGGCCCTGGCAGCGGCCGGGCGGTGGCGGCGGGGTGATGGCCCTGATGCACGGCCGCGTTTTCGAGAAGATCGGGGTCAACGTCTCCACCGTCTGGGGCAGCTTCTCGCCCGAATTCGCGAGCCAGATCCCCGGTGCCGAGGAGGACCCCCGCTTCTGGGCGAGCGGCATTTCCCTGGTCGCCCACCCGCGCTCGCCGCATGTGCCGCCCGCGCACATGAACACCCGTCACATCCGCACCACCAGGGCCTGGTTCGGTGGCGGCGCCGATCTCAACCCCATCTATCCGGTGGAGGAGGACACGCGGGCCTTCCACGCACGCCTGAAGGAGGCCTGCGAGGCCTTCGACCCGGAATGGTACCCCCGCTTCAAGAAATGGGCGGACGAATATTTCTTCCTCCCCCACCGCAACGAACCGCGGGGTGTGGGCGGCATCTTCTACGATTATCTCGAAGAGGAATTCGAGCGCGGGTTCGCCTTCACCCGGGCGGTGGGAGAGGCCTTTCTCGACATCTATCCGAAGCTCGTGGCACGGCACATGGATCGCGGCTGGAGCGAAGAGGAGCGGGCGCATCAGCTGGTGCGGCGCGGGCGCTATGTGGAGTTCAACCTGCTCTACGATCGCGGCACCCGCTTCGGCCTGATGACCGGAGGCAATCCCGAAGCGGTGCTGATGTCGCTGCCACCGCTGGTGGCCTGGCCCTGAAATTCCCAGCCGAGGAGAGCATGCGATGGATGTTGGCAGGATTCCGGTCGGTGACGATCCGCCTTTCGAGATCAACGTGATGATCGAGGTGCCGATGCGCTCCGATCCGATCAAGTACGAGTTCGACAAGGCGAGCGGCGCCATCTTCGTCGACCGCTACCTCTATACGACCATGTTCTATCCGTGCAATTACGGCTTCATTCCCAATACCCTGGCCGAAGACGGCGACCCCGTCGACGTCATGGTGCTGGGGCGCATGCCGGTGATCCCGGGAGCCATTCTCCCCTCGCGGCCGATCGGCGTTCTGGAGATGGAGGACGAGGCCGGTCTCGATGCCAAGATCCTGGCCGTGCCCCTCGATCGCATCACCCAGCTCCACCGCGGCATCCGCACATATCACGACGTGCCGGAGATCGATCTGCGGCGGATCGCGCATTTCTTCGAGCATTACAAGGATCTGGAGCCCGACAAATGGACCCGGATCAAGGGCTGGCAGGGCGTCGAACGGGCCCATCACATCGTCCGCGAGGCGATGGCCCGCTGGCAGCCGGTGGGCGATTGAAAGTCCTGCCGCGGCGTTGCCGCTTGACGTGAACGGGGGCGTCGGGCAGGCTTGTTACGCTCGCCCCGAACGACATCGATACCAAGAACAGCTTTCAAGCGCGGTGGAGGCCGATCATGCAAAGGCGCATCATTCCCGGTGTGATCGACGGCAAGCAGAAGCTCTGCACCATTTCCCCCGATGCCACCGTCACCGAGGCGGCGAAACTGATGCGCACGCGTTATGTGGCGGCGGTGCTGGTCACCGAGGGTGATCGGCTGGCGGGAATCGTCACCGAGCGCGACGTCACATATCGGGTGACAGCCGAAGGACGCGACGCCAGTCAGGTCCGCGTCCGCGAGATCATGACCGACAAGCCCAGGACGATCGGACCCGAGGATACCGCCGGCGAGGCGCTGCAGCTCATGCGCGACGGCCATTTCCGCCATCTGCCGGTGGTTCAGGACGGCCGGGTGGTGGGCATGGTGTCGCTGCGCGACCTCTACGAGGCGGTGCGCGCCAGCCTCGAGGAAGATCTGCAGAACGCCGCCAGCTTCATCCAGGGCGAGGCCTACGGCACCTCCGGCTGATCCCCGTCTTCAGCCGCCGGCCCGATCCCGCTTCGTCTCCGAAGGGGCGAGGGCGCGGATGCTCAGCGCATGGATGCGTTCCTCGAGCAGCTCGCCGAGCGCGGCATGCACGCGGCGCTGGCGCTCAAGGCGCGGCATGCCGGTGAACAGGCTGCTGACGATGGTCACGGCGAAATGGGACTCGCCGGAGGGATCCCAGCCGGCATGGCCGCGATGCCGTTCCGACTGGTTCTCGATCTCCAGCCGCTCGGGAGCGAAGGCCCGCTCGAGGCAGCTGCGCAGGGCGCGGGTCACCGGTCCTTCGACGGGCGTGGTCTGCTCGGACATGGTCCCTCTTCCGTCGGTGGCGGCGCTCAGTAGCTCTTGGGCAGGCCGAGCACCTTGTGGGCCAGATAGGCCAGCACCAGGTTGGTGGAAACCGGGGCGATGCGATAGAGGCGGGTTTCGCGCCATTTGCGCTCGATGTCGTATTCGCAGGCGAAGGCGAAGCCGCCATGGGTCTGCATCGCCGCCTCGCCGGCATGCCAGGAGGCATCGGCCGCCAGCAGCTTGGCCATGTTGGCTTCGGGACCGCAGGGCCGTCCGGCATCGAACAGGGCACAGGCCTTTCTGACCATCAGCTCGGCAGCCTCGGTTTCGGCGAAGGCACGGGCGAGGGGGAACTGGATGCCCTGGTTCTGGCCGATGGGGCGCTCGAACACCACCCGCTCGCGGGCATAGGTGCAGGCCCGGTCCAGGAACCAGCGGGCATCGCCGATGCATTCCGAGGCGATCAGGATGCGCTCGGCGTTCATGCCGTCGAGGATGTACCGGAACCCTCGGCCTTCCTCGCCGACCAGGGCATCGCCGGGAAGCTCGAGACCGTCGATGAAGATCTCGGTGGTGTGATGGTTGATCATGGTGCGGATCGGCCGGATCTCGACCGATTTGCCGCGCGCCTCGCGCAGATCGACGAGGAACACCGAAAGCCCGTCGGTGCGCCGTTCGACCCGTTCGAGCGGTGTCGTGCGTGCCAGCAGCAGCATCAGATCGGAATGCAGCGCGCGGCTGGTCCAGATCTTCCGGCCGTCGACCACCCAGCCTTCCCCCTTGCGGCGGGCCCGGGTGCGCAGCGCCGGCGTGTCGCTGCCGCTCTGCGGCTCGGTGATGCCGAAGGCCTGCAGCCGCAGCTCGCCGCGGGCGATGGCCGGCAGCCAGCGCCGTTTCTGCGCTTCGCTGCCGTGCCGCAGCAGGGTGCCCATGATGTACATCTGGGCGTGGCAGGCGGCGGCATTGCAGCCCCGGGCGTGGATCGTCTCCAGCACCACGCTGGCGGCCCGCAGCGGCAGGCCGGCACCGCCGTAGGTTTCGGGGATCAGGATGCCGAGATAGCCCGTTTCGGCGAGGGCGCCCACGAATTCCTCGGGATAGCGGCCTTCGCGGTCGCAGGCCTGCCAGTAGACACCGTCGAAAGCGGCGCAGAGCCGTTCGATCGCCTCGCGCAGCTCCGGCCAATCGGGGCCCAGGGGGACGGTGATCTCCTCGGTGCTGGCGGTCATGCAGGGCGGCTCCCTTGGCCGCGGCGTGATGGACAACTGCGGCGCGGCTGCTAGGTTTCTGGCGTGGTTGACGGCAGGCCGCAAGGGGAGAGCATGCAGGAGTCCTTCTTCGCATTGATCGCGCAGACCATCGAGCGGTTTGCCGACAAGACGGTCCTCGAGGATGTCGATCGGGATACCGCGCTCACCTATGCCGAGCTCGACCGGATGAGCGCGCGCTTTGCCCGGCTGATGGACGAGCTCGGTCTCCAGAAGGGCGATCGGGTGGCGGTCCAGGTCGAAAAGTCGCCCGAGGCGCTGGCCCTCTACCTGGCCTGTCTGCGGGCCGGTCTCGTGTTCCTGCCGATGAACCCGGCCTACCGCTCGGGCGAGGTGGCATACATGCTGCGGGATGCCGAGCCGGCGCTGTTCGTCTGCGATCCCGCCCGCGTCGGCGAGCTCTCGGCGGTGGCCGCCGGTGCCGGGGTGGCGCATCTGCTGACCCTCGATGCCGCGGGAGGCGGCAGCCTCACGGAGCGGTCCCGCGATCTGCCCGAGCATTTCCCGCCGGTCGCCCTCGCCGCCGAGGACTACGCGGCCATGCTCTACACCTCCGGCACCACCGGCCGGCCCAAGGGCGCACCGCTCAATCACGGCAATCTCGCCAGCAACGCCCGGGTGCTGGTGGAAAGCTGGGGCTTCACCGCCGAGGATGTGCTGCTCCACGCCCTGCCCATCTACCATGCCCACGGGCTGTTCGTGGCCTGCCACTGCGTCCTGCTTTCCGGCGCTTCCATGCTCTGGCTGGCCAGGTTCGACCGCGCCAAGGTCATCGCGCTGCTGCCGCGGGCGACGGTGATGATGGGGGTGCCGACATTCTATGTGCGGCTCCTGGAGGATCCCGCCTTCGGCCCCGAGACCTGCCGCAACATCCGTCTTTTCGTCTCCGGCTCGGCGCCGCTCACCGCCGAGGCCTGGAAAGCCTTCAAGGCACGCACCGGCCACGAGATCCTGGAACGCTACGGCATGAGCGAGATCCTCATGCACACCTCCAACCCGCTTCGCGGCGAGCGCCGGCCGGGCTCGGTGGGGCTGCCCTTCCCGGGCTCCGAGGTGCGCATCGTCGATGATGCCGACCGGATCCTCGGCCCGGGCGAGGTCGGCCATGTCCAGGTGCGCGGCCCCAACGTCTTTCGGGGCTACTGGCGGCTGCCGGAAAAGAACAGGGAGGAGTTCACCGGGGATGGCTGGTTCCGCACCGGCGACATGGGCATGCTCGGTGCGGACGGCTATCTGACGCTGGTCGGTCGGGCCAAGGATCTGATCATCACCGGCGGTCTCAACGTCTACCCCAAGGAAGTGGAGGATGTCATCGACGCGCTGCCGGGGGTCCGGGAAAGCGCGGTGATCGGCCTGCCCCATCCCGATTTCGGCGAGGCGGTGACGGCGGTGGTGGTACCCGAGCCCGGCGCCGAGCTTTCCGAGGAGGCGATCCTCGCCGCGGTGCGGCAGACATTGGCCGGCTTCAAGGTGCCCAAGCGCGTGCTGTTCGTGGAAGAGCTG
>CAYYZI010000123.1:0-7354 GCA_964475675.1 uncultured Geminicoccaceae bacterium | reverse complement strand
GTGCCTGAGCACGGCCGCGTCGCCAGCCGAAGGCGCGCAGGGAAAGGTCGCCCGAGAAGGGGCTGGCGGGCAGCGGCAGCTCGCGCAGCCCGCGACCGATGTCGGCGAACAGCCGCGCCGCCTCGTGCAGCCGGAAGGACACCCGGAGCGGCCGGTATGCGGCATCCGGCGGAAGCCCGGCCGCCGCCGGCAGGGCCGTCACCGGCTCGATTTCGGTGGCGTAGACGATGCCGAGCTCGAGGTTGCTGGCCGGGGTTTCGAGGATCAGGATGGGCGCCGTCAGATCGAAGATGCCGACGAAGACGCCGTCGGCGAAGACGCCCACACGTTCGTTCTGCAGTTCCTCGAGCCCGCTCCAGCTGGCCGTCGGCACGCCCGCCGTCATGCTCCGCACGGCGTCCATCTGCAGGCCGTCGTCCCAGCGCTCGAGAAAGGTGCGACCCTGTCGGGAGACCAGGAAATAGATGTTGCCGGCGAGTTCCTCGACCGCGCGCAGATCGCCGGCCATGCGATGCAGGGACCAGGCGACCACGTTGCTGTTGCGATCGATGGTGGCGCTCGCCAGGCCGCCATCGCCGCGCAGTACCAGCAGCAGCCGGCGGTGGCGGTCGAAGACCATGTCCTCGGGGCCTTCCATCAGATGCCGCGACAGCAGGGCGATGTCGGCAGCCTGATAGGCCTGCTCGGTATCGGCGAAAATGAACTCCCGCACTTCCCGGCCGCTGGCGCCGATGAACATGGTGGCGCCGTCGACCTCGGCAGGGCGGGGATTGGCGTCGGCAGGGGAGCCGATGCGCGTCTGGAGCTCGACACGGACCGAGGAAGGGGTGAGAGGCTCGCCGCTGACGATCCACTCCCCGGCACTGGTGAAGAGCTGCAGGCGGCGGCCCGAATAGACCTGGCGGATCACCTGTCTTCGACCCGCCGTCAGGCGGAAGGCGATGGCCTCGTCATCGAGCCCGGTCCCGAGATCGAAGTTGAACATCGCTCCCGATTTCGAGAGCCACACATGATCGGGAAGATCGCGCGAACCGCCGATCACCAGGCGGTTCTGATGGAAGGCGACGCTGCGTGGCCAGCCATGGACCGGGCCGAGCGCCTGCTCCTGCCAGTCGCCGGTAGTGGTACCGCTGGCCTGGTCCTCGAAGACCAACCCGTCCGCTTCGGTGGCGCTACGCACGTTGGTGATGCGGACATGGCCGCCCCGCACCCGCAGCCAGGTATCGCGATGATTGCTGGTGAACACCGGTGCGGTGGTCAGGATCTCGACGAAGGATCCGGCCGGGATCGGGTCGGTCGGCGGGTTGGTGCCGAGGCGCAGCTGCAGCTGCACCTCCGGCGCGGCGAAACGGGCGAAAGGCTCGTAGCGTGGCGACAGCGGATCGGCGGGATCGATCGGAGAAAACCTCCAGGGCCGGAGGTTCCAGGTGCCACTCGCGTCCCGCAGCAGTTCCTGCGGCTCGACCTCGGGGTGGCAGATCAGGAGCCGTTCGCCATCGGCCACCCAGGTCACTTCGCGGGCCTGGGCCGCGGTCCAGGGCGAAGGGGTGAGGGTCGCCTGGATGGCGCCGTCGGCGAGCAGGATCTCGACGCGGTCGGCGGCCAGGGCCACCAGAAAATCGCCGGCGGCGGTGGCAAAGCCGATCAGCCGGACGGCCGCCGGCAGCTCGGCGAGCTTGGCGGTGCCCGGTCGGCGGCGTACCCCGCCGGTGCGCAGCGGGATGGCGTTGCGCAGCCTGGCCGCACCTTCCTCTTGGGCGCGCAGGTCGATCCTCCCGTAGAGGATGGGATCGAGTTCGCCGCTGGCGAAGCTGGTCTGAATTCTGACGGCGCGGGTCATCAGCCGCGCACCCGGATCAGGGTGAAATCCTCGACCTTGAGCGGAGTCGCCTGCTGGCTGTCGATCAGCCGCGCCAGCCTGAGCTCGGCGGCGGCCAGCCGCTGCAGGGTCTCGCTGCGGGCGGTCGCCTCCGTCAGCGGGATGGCGAACTCGGCGGCGAGGCGGGCGATCAGGGCGCTGACGAAGAAGCTCGGGAACTCGCTCTCGTCGACGCGACGCTGATAGGTCAGGGTGACCGTCGCCGCATCGGTGACCAGCCGGCTGCCGCGGATACGGAACAGCAGGCCGCGTCCTCGTCCGCCGGTTCCCGCCGAGATGCTGCGCAGCATGTCGCTGGGCAGGAAATAGGCGTAGGCGAAATCGACGGGATCGCCCGCCGGGTCCCGCACCAGTTCGGCCTGCGCGACGGTGAACGACCAGGGATACGCCACCATCAGCGCATCGCGCACGGTCGGATAGAGCTCGCCGGCGACCTCGGCTTCCACCCGCGGCTCGTCGAACGAGGTGATCGGCGGGATGCCGATCTTGACAAGGGCTTTCGAGCAGATGCTCACATCCGTGTACATGATCCGTCACCTGGGTGAAGGCTGCCTGGTTGCAGCCGCGATTGCCGGGTCGAACGGCGGGCCGGGGCCCGGAGCGGCCGGGAGGTCCGGAGACCTCCCGGCGTCCGACCATGCGGTAGGCCGAGGCCCGTACTCGACCGTGGTCAGTCGGCGTTGACGGCGCCGAAGCTGGTCAGATTCGACACATCGACCACGCCGCCACTGTTGGAGAGGACGATGAACACGCCATGCGAAGGCGCGGTGCCGATGCCGGCGTTGACGAAGATGAAGTCGCCTTCGCGCAGCATCTTCGCGGCGTCGTTGAAATAGCCGACATTGTCGACATCGGCCGGCATGTCGTCGGTCCGGTAGTGCCACAGCGTGAAGCCGTTGGCGTAGGACAGGGCACTCAGATTGTGGGGATCGTACGCCATGGTCAGACCTCCGTGCAGCGCATCTTGACGACGCCCTCGAAATCGATGAGCGCGGCGCCCTGGGACATCGAGTTGGAGACGAAGTAGGCTGCCCGCTCGCCATGCCAGGTGATGTCGGTGGTCACGTCCTGGCCGATGGCATGGCCGACGGCGCTCTTGTGGTACCAGAAGCAGGTCCGCACGCTGCCGGCCTTCGGCAGGCCGGAATGCGGGATCCACAGGGTCCCGAGCCAGTACTTGGCCTGGCTTCCCCGCCAGGGGAGCTGCTCGTCGCCGACGAAGTCCGCGTTGGCGAACTCCGGCAGGTTGAGCAGTTCCGACCACTGCTTCCAGCCGATCACGGCATAGCGCTGGCCGTCATCGGGCACGTCCTTGCCGCCCAGGATCTCGAACGCCTCGAGCACCTTTTCCTTGGTCAGGCCGGTGGTGTCGGTGCCGGCCTGGGCGGTGGCGGTGTCGAGCGCGTCGATGATCAGCTTGTCGGTCATGCGGCCGAGTGCGAAGGCACCGGCATTGGCCAGAACCTGCCGCTCGTCGATGTTGGTCTTGAGCTCGTCGAGCTTGTCGACCCACTCGCCGGCATAGTAATCGGTGAGAAACGCCTCGACGGTACTGAAGTCGACGTTCATCACCGGCACCATGCCGTGACGTGCCTTGGTGGCGGCGGCACCCTTGCCGATCTTCTGGAAAACGGTGGAACTGCCGCGCACGCCGTTCTTGACGCGCACCGTGGCACGCAGCTTCGAGCCCTGGCGCTGGTACGCCTCGTGGACTTCGCGCTCGAACTGCTTGACGAAGGCCTGGTCGATTGAAGTGGTCATCGTGCCATCATCTCCTGCACGTGTTGGGGCTTGCCTCCGGCGGTTGTCCGGGATCCGGGCCGACCAGGTGGCGGTTGGGGAAGACGACGGACCGCGTCAGCGGTTGCCCGTCGGCCATGCGCACGTCATTCCGCGAAGAGCTGTCGGAAGCCCTCGGTGACGCGTGCGATGAACTCGGGATCGCGATCGCGCCAGTAGCGGGGATCGCGCATCATCTCGTACAGCCGGTCCTCGCCGAGGCCGGTGTCGCTGCTGCCGGTCTCGCCGACCACCGGCGGCTCCTGCGCCCGCATCATCTGGTGGAGGGCGAGAATGCCCTGGTAGGAGCCGGACAGGCTCTCGTAGACCTCGGGCTCGAGATGCGCCTCGGCCCAGCTCCTGAGCTGACGGGCGACGGCCTCGAAGGCCTCGCGGCCGCCGAAATGCTGCTCCAGTCGCTCGCGCTCCTGCTCCGCCCGGAACGTCTCGGCCACCGCATCGATGGCCGGGAGCACCCGCTCGGCGGCGAGATCATAGACCAACTGCGCCTGTTCCCTGGTGAAGCCGGCCTCGTGCAGGCGGCGGTTGAGCTCCGGGTCTACCTCCAGCGCCGGATGGGCCGGGTTGATCTCGTACTCGTCCGGGCTTTCCGGCCAGCCCAGGGCCTGACGGATGCGGCGCAGCGCGACGGTGTCCTCCGCATCGGCCGGCAGCGGCAGGCTGCGGGTCAGGCGCCGTTCCAGTTCGGCATAGGACTTGAGAAGGGCCTCGGTGCGGATCTCGGCGCGCTCGGCGTCCCAGAACTTCTCCGGAATGTGCGGGGGGCGCTCGGAAGTTTCGCCCTGCGCTTCGCCGGCGAGCTCGTCTCCCGGGGCGACGGTATGACTCTCCGGGGCGTCGTCCTCCGACGTCTCGGTCACGGTGCTGGGCTGTTCGGCCGGCGGCGTCTCGGCGACCGGTTCGGTCGGCGGCATCTCGGTCTCGGCGGTCTCGGGGGAGTGGCGGTCGGTCATCGGGAGTTCCTCAGCTGCGGCGGACGATCAGGCCCTGCTCGACCAGGGACTGGATGTGGGCAACGACGCTGCGCTGACCTTCGACGTGGCGGAGCACGGCATCGCCGGCGGTGGGCGGTACGCGGCGGGTCAGGAAGGTGCGACGCAGATAGTCCAGCACCAGCACTCCGGCCGGCCCCGAAAAGCAGCTCGCGAAAGCCTCGGCGAGCTCGTGAGGCGGCGCCTTGCGTCGGTTTGGTTCGAGGGCGCTCCACCCCGAGGGCTTGCGGTCACGCGGCATTGCCGTCTCCCTGCACGAGCTCGGCGGCCAGCGCCGAGAGCGGATCGGGAAGGTCGCGGACGAGCTCCGCCGGCACTCCCAGGGTGCCGGCCAGCCATCTGACGGTAGCCGGCAGATCGACGATGGCGGCGGCCTCGGGGCCCAGCTTCTGGACGGTCTCCAGCCAGCTGACGATGTTGCCCACATCCTCGCGGGCCTGCAGGCGGGCGATCGGGGAGCGCATGGCGATATCGGCGATGCGCCCGTCCATCGGCAGCTCCGGCAGCTCGCCACGCCGGCGCAGAATGGCCGTGGCGCGCTGCAGCAGCGGCAGCAGCAGCTCGCTCTGCAGGCGGCCGAAGGTGGCGCCGAGGAGGCGCGCCATCTCGGCGCTGCGCTCGAGCACCTCGGTGGCCGTCATGCGCTGGTTCTGCACCGGCCCGAGCCGATCGCCGAGGAGCGTGTGGCGGATGCGGGCCCGCAGATCACCGAGCACCAGCTCCGAGACATCGAAGCGGCCGGGTGCCTGCAGGGGGGTGAGGCCGGCCGAGCCGACTGCCTTGGGGATGATGGAGCCGGGAGCGAGATCGATGTTCGCCGGGTTGAGCACGCCGTCATCCTCGGCCAGCCAGATCCCGGTGACGGCGATCGAGGCGTTCTTGAGGATCAGCTCCACGACCTTGTTGGCCGTCTTGATGTCGGGTAATGCGGTCATCACCGGAGAACGGCCGTAGATCTCGCCGGCCGCCTTGAGCCAGCGGAACGTGATGAAGGGCGAGCGCTCGAACATGCCGTCGGCCAGCAGCAGCGGCTCGCCGCCACGCATTTCCTCCTTGGGAAGGAAGGCCGCGTAGCGGAAATGGGAACCCTCCGGCCATACCGCCTCCACCAGCGCGACACGGCTGTCGGGATCCTCCTTCAGCCGCTCCACCAGCGGCGGCGGCAGCGGTACCTCGGGGAAGCGGCCGCGCAGTCCCGCCAGCGCCATGCTGGTGGTGCGGAACTGCTGGGTGATGCGACCCTCGCCATCGGCGAGCACCCGCATTTCGGCGGCGGGAACGGCGGTGAAGGTGAAGGCGCTGGGATCGCCCGGCGCCGCCTCCTGGAACAGCAGCGTGGCGGTGCCGATGGTCACCAGGTCGAGGTAGCACTGATGGATCTCGACGGCGAAGTTGGAGCGCTCGAAATGGCCGCGCAGTATCTGGGTGGCCTGTTCGAGAGCGGGGGCGAGCTGTGCGCGCTCGTCGGTACCGATCTCGGTGCCCGGCACCAGTTCGAACCAGCGCGACCATGGCGGGGTGAGCTGGGCCAGGAGACTGGCCGCGAGCTGCTCGACAGCGTCGGGCGCAGTGCTGTCGAACAGACGATCGCTCAGGCGATTGGCCGGCCCGAACTCGGGCGAGAGCCCACCGCCACGGACCGGCGAAGCGAAGGCGAAACACTCGCGCCATAACGGTTCCCAGGGCTGGCGGCGGCGCCTGGCCGTCTGGTAGGCCTTCTCGAGGGAGGCCGGCGAGACAGAGGCCATGCGAGATCTCCTATCGGATTATTGTCGCGAAGAAGGTATTAAATCCTATTACCGCCGTCAACCCGTTGCGGACGCCGGTCCGGCGATCAGCAGTCGCCGGGGATCGGCGGACAAAGTCCGGTAGAGCTGGAAGGGAGAAAGGATCGCTGGATCGGTTACGCCGATCGCCCGCTTGACCAGCTCGACACAGCTGAAGGGAGCCGGCGGCAGGCGGCGATACGGCATCGGACCTCGGGCCATGCCGATCACGTGGGCGCCGAGTTCGGAGAAGGCGCGAATCAGCGAATCGGCGCCGCAGGAGGGCACCTGGCGCGCCTCGAACCCGCGGCTGCGGCTGTCGAGCAGGAGCCAGCCGGAAGGCTGGCGCAGCAGGCAGAAGCAGTGGCGGAAGCCCGGCCGCAGAAGACGCAGCCAGAAGCTGTCGGGACGATCCTCGAAGACGACCAGAGCCTCGAGACGCGGCATGTTCCTGCTCCTCGCGGTCTTGACCGCGCGCGACCGGGGGGAAGGCGCGAATAGGATCATTATCCTGATGACATTCAGGCCTCTTGTCAAGATAATGTTCCTAGATCGCCGAGCGGGCGCGGCGGAGGCGCAGAAGGGTTCCCATGCTGACACATGAAGACATCTGGAAGGGCATCGACCGTCTGGCGGAGATGCACGGCATGTCGCCATCGGGTCTGGCCAGGAAGGCCGGGCTCGATCCGACCACCTTCAACAAGAGCAAGCGCAAGACCAAGGAAGGCAAGGCACGCTGGCCGAGCACCGAGAGCCTGGCCAAGATTCTCCAGGCCACCGGCAGCAGCATGGCCGACTTCGTCGCATTGATCGAGGATCGGCGGGGTCCCCGAGGCTTCGGCGCGCTGCAGCGTCTCAAGGCCATCCGTCTGAGCGAGGTGGCAACCGGAGGCAATTTCGACGCCGCGGGCTTTCCC
>CAYYZI010000122.1:0-7366 GCA_964475675.1 uncultured Geminicoccaceae bacterium | reverse complement strand
GTAAGTGCCGGTGATGGGCGGCTCGGCCTCGCCCCACCCCCAGACGAAGAAGCGCAGCGGGCGCTGGGCGGTGATCCGGCTGTCGAGCTGCCGCAGCGAGCCCGCCGCGGCATTGCGGGGATTGGCGAAGACGGGCTCGCCCCGGGCCGCGCGTTCGGCGTTGAGCCGCTCGAAATCCGCGCGGTTCATGTACACCTCGCCGCGGATCTCCAGCACCGGCGGCGGTTCCCCGGTCATCAGATGCTGGGGGATCTCGCGGATCGTGCGGACATTGGCGGTAACGTCCTCGCCGGTGTAGCCGTCGCCGCGGGTGGCGGCGCTGACCAGCATGCCGTTCTCGTAGCGCAGCGAGCAGGACAGCCCGTCCATCTTGGGCTCGGCCACATAGGCCAGGGGTTCGTCCGGCGCCATTCCCAGAAAGCGCCGGATGCGGGCCACCCAGTCCCGCAGCTCGCCCTCGTCCATGGCGTTGTCGAGGGTGAACATGGGCACCGCGTGGCGGATCTTGCCGAACTCCTCGGCCGGCGGCGCGCCCACCCGCAGGCTCGGGCTGTCGGGCCGCACGAGGTGGGGAAAGCGCTCCTCGATCGCCCGGTTGCGGGCCTTGAGCGCGTCATATTCGGCGTCGGAAATCTCGGGCCGATTGTAGATGTAGTAGAGCCGGTCGTGACGCTCGATCTCCCAGGCCAGCCAGGCCAGTTCCTCGCGCGCCTCCTGTTCGGTCAGCTCCGCCACCGGCTTGAAGAAGCTCGCCGGCGGCTTCAGCTTGCGGAGACTGCGCGGGGGCACGAATTCTTCCCGTCTCGGGGTCATTGCGGCGATCCGCTGGTGGCAGAAAGAAGACTGTCGGCGGCGGCCCGTGCCGCCTCGGTGATCTCCGCACCGGCCAGCATGCGGGCGATCTCCTCGCGCCGGGTCTGCTCGTCGAGGAGCTCGACGGTGACCCGACTGTGGGCCTGTTCGACCGATTTGACCACCCGCAAGTGATGATCGGCGAGGGCGGCGATCTGCGGAGCGTGGGTGACCACGATCACCTGACGCTCGCCGGAAAGACGCAGCAGGCGCTCGCCGACCGCCGCCGCCACCGCCCCGCCGATGCCCGCATCCACCTCGTCGAAGATCATGCTGGGCACCGGGTCGAGACCGGCAATGGCGACCTCGAGCGCGAGCATGAAACGGGACAGCTCGCCGCCCGAAGCGATGCGGGCGAGGGGGCCGAAGGGCTGGCCCGGATTGGTGGCCACCTCGAAATGCAGGCGTTCGGCCCCGGCGGCGTTCCACTGCTCCGCCTCGAGCGGCTCGAAGGCCACCCGGAACCGTGCCCGCTCCAGTTTCAGGGGCGGCAGCTCGGCCCCGACCGCCGCTTCCAGCCGGGCGGCCGCCTGCCGGCGGGCGGCGGAGAGGCGTTCGGCGAGGGCGGTGAAGTGGCCGCGCGCCTCGGCCGCTCGGGCGCGGGCGGCGGCGATTTCTCCGGCGCCGGTCTCGAGATCGGCGAGCCGTTCCTGCCACGCTTCCAGCAGACCGGGCAGGTCCTCGACCGCACAGCGATATTTGCGGGCGGCGTCGCGCAACGCGAACAGCCGCTCCTCGACCGCCTCCAGGCTGTCGCTGTCGAGCTCGAGATCGCGCGCCGCCTCGGCCAGCGCCGCCTCGGCCTCGCCGGCCTCGATCAGGGCCCGGTCCATAGCCTGTATGGCATTGTCCAGAGGTTCTCCGGCCAGATCCCGGGCCCGCGCGAACAGGCGCTGGGCGGTGGCCAGGCGATCGACGGCCTCCGCCGCCACCGCCAGCCCCTCCTCCATCAGACCGGCCAGCTTCTCGCGATGCATCAGCCGCCGGCGGCGTTCGGCCAGGATCTCCTCCTCGCCGGGCCGGGGCTCCAGCTCGGCGAGTTCGGCTACCCGGTAGCGCAGATCCTCCTCCTCGCGCTGCGCGGCGGCCAGCGCCTGCTCGCGCGCCGCCAGCTCGGCCCGCGCCTGCTGCCAGCTGTCGAAGGCGGCCCGCAGTTCGGCGAGCAGCTCGCCATGCCCGCCATAGGCGTCGAGCAGCCGCCGGTGGAGGACGGGATCGAGCAGCCCGCGGGTGGCATGCTGGCCGTGAATGGCGAGCAGCGATTCGCCGAGGCGACGCAGCAGACCGCCGCTGACCGGCACATCCTCGACCCAGGCCCGGCTGCGTCCGTCGGCGCCGACCTGGCGGCGGAGGAAGATCTCCTCGCCGGCGGGGATCCCGTGGCCATCGAGCTCCGCCCGCACCGGGTGATCGGCGGGCGGGGCGAAGGCGGCGGTGACCATCCCTTGGCGGGCGCCGCTGCGCACCAGACTGCGATCCGACCGGCCACCGCAGGCGAAACCCAGCGCTCCCAGGATGATCGACTTGCCGGCGCCGGTCTCTCCGGTGAGCACCGTGAGGCCCGGCGCGAAGACGAGATCGAGACGGTCGATCAGGAGGATGTCACGGATCGAGAGGCCGGTAAGCATGCGGGTTCGGGCTGTGCTCCCTCAGAACAGTCGCGAGAACCAGGACTCCTTGTCCGCCTCCGGGGTCAGGCCGCGGCCGGTGAGCAGGGCATAGGAGCGCTGGTACCACTTGCTGTCGGGATAGTTGTAGCCGAGCACCGCGGCGGCCGCCTTGGCCTCGTCTTCGACACCGAGGGCCAGATAGCATTCCACCAGACGGTGCAGGGCTTCCGCCACATGGGTGGTGGTCTGGTAGTTCTCGACCACGTTGCGAAACCGGTTGATGGCCGCCAGATACTGCTCGCGACGCTGGTAGAAACGGCCGATCTCCATTTCCTTGCCGGCCAGATGGTCGCGCACCAGATCGATCTTGAGCTGGGCGTCGCGGGCATAGGGGCTGTCGGGATAGCGGCGCACCAGCTCGGTGAAGGCCCGCAGCGCCTCCTCGGTCATGCCCTGATCGCGGCCGACATCCGAGATCCGTTCGTAATAGGAGATGCCGATCAGATACTGGGCGTAGGGCACATCCTTGTGCCCCGGATGCAGTTCGATGAAGCGCTCGGC
This sequence comes from uncultured Geminicoccaceae bacterium, assembly GCA_964475675.1. Lineage (GTDB taxonomy): Bacteria > Pseudomonadota > Alphaproteobacteria > Geminicoccales > Geminicoccaceae > JALSRW01. The sequence goes on along the minus strand of CAYYZI010000122.1, from coordinate 4,343 downwards.
CGCGGCGATCGCACCGTCATATTCCTCGCCCTCGTAATAGGCGTAGGCGGCCATGATCTGCGCCCGGATGGCCCATTGCGAATAGGGATGCTGGCGCTCGACTTCCTCGAAGGCCTTGGCCGCCTCCTTGTAGTCCTCGGCCTGCAGCAGGTCGTAGGCCTCGTTGTAGAGCTCCTCGACCGGCCGCTCCGCATATTGCGTCTGATCGCCGCTGCTGGCGCAGCCCGCGAGCAGAAGCAGCAGCAGTCCCGCGGCCGCGCGCATCCCGAACCGCCGTCTCGCGAAGAACGAAGTCATCACCGTCACGCTCGCCTCGACCCTTTCCTGCCGGCCCGACCGGGCCATCCAACCCGAACCCCACGCTCGTCCACAATTGTAGAACGCCCGGCGGCGGTTTAAACTCGCCAGGGCCCGCCAGTCCAACCTAGACCAGCGCGGCGCGGGTGCCCACCCGCCCGTTCGGAAAGGACGCCGTGAGCACGCGCACGCCCAGCCTCGAGCAGTATATAGGGGATCGCATCCGCCGTCGCCGCACCCAGCTCGGGCTGACCCAGGAGCAGCTCGCGCGGACCATCGGCGTGTCCTACCAGCAGATCCAGAAATACGAGACCGGCGCCAACCGGATTCCGGCCGGAAGTCTGCATCTGATCGCCCGTCGTCTCGATGTCTCGCTGGACTATTTCCTGGCCGGCTTCGAAGAGCGGGAGGAAGGCGAGGGTGCGGCTCCCGGCCATGGCGCCCGCGACCGCAGCCTGATCGAGCTGGCGCGCAGCTTCAGCGAGCTCAACGACAGCGGCGTCAAGGCCGCGCTCGCCGCTCTCGTCAAGACCGTGGCCGAACGCCAGGCACCGCCGGCAATGGCCGGGCGCCGCCGCGGCGAGGGCTCCTAGGGTCGTTTCACCAGAAGCGCCGCAGGGCGCCGAGCCGGGCAACCTCCTTTTCCAGCCTGTGGGGCAGCGCCGCCAGCCGGTGGCGGTGCCAGCCGAGCACGAAGCCGGCGGCCCGAGCGAGGGCCGTCTGCTCGCGCTTCGGGGCGGCGGCGATGACCTTGGCGAACACATGGCGCGCCGAGGCGAGGTCGTTGTCCTCGCCCAGCAGATCCTGAACCCGGCGCAGCCGGCGCGACCAGGGCTCGAGCTTGCGCTCGGGATAGAGCGGCCCGAAGAAATCGACCGCATAGCGCATGCGCTTGGCGGCGAGACGCAGTTCGTGGCGCCCGGCGGTATCGAGCTCGCCCACATCGCGGCCGGCGCGCACGAGCCGCTTGTAGGTCCGGGCCAGCATGCGCGCGGCATGGTCGGCGACCGGCAGATCCTGCCGCAGCAGCAGGGCGGTGTCGGCCTCCTCCCGCCAGCCCTCGCGCTCCAGCCAGGCGGCGAGATCGAGCAGCAGATCCCCATGGGCCTGCGCCCCCAGCATCTTTCGGACCGCGGCGCGGGCCCGCAGCCGCGCCCGGTCGAGCCGTTCGGCCAAGAGTCCGAGGCCCTCCTCTTCGGGAGCCGCCGCCGTCGCCAGAAGTTCGGCATGCACCACGTCGAGCTCGCGCATTTCCGCCAGACCCCTGAGCACGCCCTTCATGGCCTCGCGCCAGCGCTGGTGGGCGGCCGCCGGCAGCAGCGGGCGGAACAGAGCGAAGGCGATGACGCCGCGGCGCAGCGCCACCCGCAGCTGGTGCACGGCCTCGCTGTCCTCGCTGTGGTGCACCGCCGTCTCGCTGGCCAGCCAGTGACCGAGAACGGCGTGCAGCAGCCTGGCGAAGGCCGCCATGCTGCTCATGGTCGGGTCGAGGGGCGGGCGGACGGCGCGGCCGGGAGGCGGCGACCAGCCCGCCAAGGCATGACCGCGCGCGGCCTTGTCGGCTACCGAAAGGCGCAGCGGTACCGCGCGACGCAGGGCTTCGGCGAGAGCGAAGGCCGCACTGCGGGGGCCCCGTCGCAGTTCGAGCTCGAGTTCCGAGATCCGCTCCCGCCGCTCGCCGGCGATGATCGCCCCGCGATCCAGAGCCAGTTCCAGCTCGACCAGGCCACCCACCGCCTCCCGCCAGCGCAGCAGTGCCGTGCGTCGCAGGAAGCGGGTCTCGAACAGCGGCTCGAGGACGGCATCCCCGCTGAGCCCGATGCGCTCGGCGAGCTCCGCCGGCAGCAGATCCGGCCGCGGCGCGAAATCCTCCACCGGGCAGCTCCATTCGAGGCGGTCGGCGAGCGCTCCGCGCGGCAGATCGGCGAGCTTGACCGTCTGCACGAAGCCGTGCCCGGTGCGGCGCACGCGAAATGCCGCACCGCGCGCCCACAGTCCGCGCTCCGGCGTGTCGAAGTACCGGCTCTCCAGGAGCTGACGTCGTGGCCGGCCCACGAGGCGCTTGCGGACCAGCGGATGGTCGAGCACCGCCCTGTGGTCGCGTGGTGCCAGCGCGAGCTTGAGCTCGATCTCCCGTGGCCACCGCAGCTCTTGCCCTGTTGCCAATTTGCGCCGCCCCTGCTGGGTTTTCTGTGTTAAGGGCAGGCTCGATGGAGAGCAATGCCGGATAGCGCCCGCCCGTGTCTTTGTCGCGGCGCCGGGCATCCCTATCTAAGGCGTGTGGACAGCAGCTGGCGGGAGGTTCGGATGGCTTTCAAGGATATCCTCGTGCAGATCGACGACACCAAGGGGTCGGACGCGCGGCTCGACGCCGCCATCAGGCTCGCCGACAGCTACGACGCGCATCTGGCCGTCCTGTGCCTGGTCGCCGAGCCCTACGTGCCGGCCGCGGTCGGGGTGACCATTCCCGAGGAAATCCTGCGCGAGCAGCGCCGTCAGGCGGAAGAGACCGCGCGCTCGCTGCTGGCCAAGGCCGACGAGCGGGCGGGCCGTTTCAGCCGGCCCATCGAGCAACGCTTCGAGATCGCCCCCATCGACCGTCTTCCGGCCATCTTCACCCGCCATGCCCGGCACGCGGATATCAGCGTCGTCGGTCAGCCCGATCCCGAGGTGGACGGCGCCGACATGGCGCTGCTGGTCGAGGCGGCCTTCATGCATTCGGGCCGGCCGGCGATGATCGTCCCCTATATCGGCCACCGCAACATGCCGCCCGAGACGGTGCTCTGCGCCTGGGACGGCTCGCGCGAGGCAGTGCGGGCGATCAACGACGCGCTGCCGCTCCTCGAGAGCGCCAAGCGGGTGCTGGTGGTGGTCATCGATCCCGAGAAGCTCGGCGGCCGGGTGGGCCCGATCGCCGGCGCCGACATGGCCGCCCATCTCGCCCACCACGGCATCGAGGTCGAGGTGCGGGACATCGAGAGCGGCGGACTCGATCCTTCCGATGTCCTGCTGTCGAGTGCCGCCGACGAGGGCGCGGACATGATCGTGATGGGCGGCTACGGCCATTCGCGGCTGCGGGAGCTGGTGCTGGGCGGGGTCACCCAGCACATCCTCGAGCACATGACGGTGCCGGTGCTGATGTCGCACTGAGCCGGGGCCGCGGCATTCAGCGGCAACCACGGAAAAAGGCGGCGGGAATTCCCGCCGCCTTCGCCGTTTTCGGGTCCGGACCGTCTGTCAGCCGTCGACCTTCTCGCGCCGCAGATAGGTCGGAATGTCGCTGATCTCGTCGTGATCGGGGGCCGCCTCGGGGCGCGGCTGGCTCTGGGCCGGTGGCTCCGCCTCGGCCCGAGGCTGCTCGGCCGCCCGCTCGTTGCCCGGCATCCGTGCCCAGGCCAGATCGCGCATCCGCTCGAACAGGTTGCGGCCACGCTCCTCGCCGCGGGCCGCCGGCCGCATGCGGGGACCGGTGGTCGGCGCCGCCCGCTGCCCGGTCTCCAGCGAGGGCAGGGCGAAGTTGCGCGGTTCGGCGGCGCGGCCTTCGCCATTGCCGCTGGCGCTCGGCTGGCGCAGACGGGCGGCGGGGCTGGGCTCGCGGGCGGGCGGCGTGTTGGGGCCCACCGGCGGATAGGGCCGGGCGCTGTGAAGCTGCGGCTGGAAGCGGAAGGTGGTGGCCGCACCGGGCGCCTGCTGGCTTTCCTGGGCCGCGGCCTCCTCGCGGCGGGCGCCGGAGGCCTCGATGCCGGTGGCGACCACCGAGACCCGCAGCCGTCCCTGCATCGATTCGTCGAAGGTGGAGCCGAAGATGATGTTGGCATCGGCATCCACTTCCTCGCGGATGCGGTTGGCGGCGGCATCCACCTCGAACAGGGTGAGATCGGCGCCACCGGTGATGCTGATCAGCACCCCGCGGGCTCCCTTCATCGAGACCTCGTCGAGCAGCGGGTTGGAGATCGCCGCCTCGGCGGCGTCGATGGCCCGGCTTTCGCCCTCGGCCTCGCCGGTGCCCATCATCGCCTTGCCCATCTCGCTCATCACCGTGCGGA
>CAYYZI010000121.1:0-7376 GCA_964475675.1 uncultured Geminicoccaceae bacterium | reverse complement strand
AGGCGGCGCTGGCGGCGGCGCGGCCGGGGGATGTGCTGCGGCTGGGCCCCGGGGTGCATGCCGGTCCGCTGCGCATCGACAGGACGGTGATCCTGATCGGCGAGCAGGGGGCGATCATCGACGGCGGCGGGACAGGCAACACGGTTACCGTGTCCGCCCCCGACGTGGTGCTGCGGGGTCTCGTCATCCGCAATTCCGGTGCCGACCTGTCCAAGCAGGACTCCGGGGTGTTCGTCGACAAGGCCGGCGACCGCGCCCTGATCGAGAACAATCTGATCGTCGACAATCTGATGGGGGTCTATCTCTGGGGGCCCGAGGACGCGGTGGTGCGCGGCAACCGCATCGAGGGCCGGCAGTACCGCCGCATCAACGATCGGGGCGATGATATCCGGCTGTGGAACACGCCCGGCTCGATCATCGAGAACAACGATGTGCGCTGGGGGCGCGATGGCATTTTCACCACCACCAGCCGCGACAATGTTTTCCGCGGCAACCGCTTCCGCGACCTGCGCTACGCCGTGCACTACATGTACACCAACACGAGCCGCCTCGAGGGCAATCTCTCCACGGGCAACACCATGGGCTTCGCGCTGATGTTCTCCAGCGGCCTGGAGGTCACCGGAAACCTTTCGCAGGACGATCGCCAGCGCGGCATTCTCCTCAACTATGTCAACAGTTCGACCATCGCCGGGAACATGGTGCGCGGCGGTCCCGAGAAATGCGTGTTCATCTACAATTCCAACAAGAACACCTTCACCTCGAACTGGTTCGAGGGCTGCGAGATCGGCGTCCATTTCACCGCCGGGTCCGAGCGCAACAGAATCTACAACAACGCCTTCATCGACAACCGGGAACAGGTCAAGTACGTGGGCACCCGGTATCTGGAATGGTCGGAGAACGGGCGCGGCAATTACTGGAGCGACTATCTCGGCTTCGACCTCGACCATGACGGCATCGGCGACCAGCCCTACCGGCCCAACGATCTGGTGGACCAGATCTTCTGGCGCTATCCGCTGGCCAAGCTGCTGTTCAACAGCCCGGCCCTGCATCTCCTGCGCTGGGCGCAGCGCGAGTTTCCGACCCTCCACCCCGGCGGTGTCACCGACAGCTTTCCGCTGATGCGGCCGCCGGAGATCCCGATCCCGGAATTCGGGGGAGGGGTCTCGTGAGCCGGCAGCCGGCGATTGCGCTCGAAGGCGTGTGCAAGCGCTACGGCGCCAGCGAGGTGGTGCACGATGTGCATCTCCAGCTTGCGGCCGGCGAGAGCCTCGCTCTGCTGGGTCACAACGGTGCCGGCAAGACCACCCTGATCAAGGTGATGCTCGGCCTCACCCGACCCAGCGCCGGCAGCGTGCGGATCTGTGGCCGCCAGCCCCAGGAGCGGGGCTTCTCGGCGTTGCGCGCCCGGATCGGCTATCTGCCCGAGAACGTGATGTTCCACGATACCATGACCGGCCGCGAACTGCTGACCTTCTATGCCCGCCTCAAGGGCCAGCCGCGCAGCGCGGTCCCCGCGCTTCTGGAGCAGGTCGGCCTCGGCGCCGCCATGGACCGGCGGGTGCGGGCCTATTCCAAGGGCATGCGGCAGCGGCTGGGGCTGGCGCAGGCGCTGCTCGGCGACCCCGTCCTGCTGCTGCTCGACGAGCCCACCACCGGGCTCGATCCGCTGCTCAAGCGCCAGTTCTACGCGCTGGTGGCGGAACGGCAGAAGCAGGGGGTGAGCGTGCTGCTCTCCTCCCATGCGCTGAGCGAGATCGAGGCCCGCACCGACCGCATCGCCATCATGCGCAGCGGCCGCCTGGTGGCCTGCGGTACCCTCGCCGAGCTGCGCCGGGCGGCCGGCTGTCCGACCCGCATCCGGGTGCGGATCGCGGCCTCGGCCAGGGATGCCGTGCTGGCTGCGGCGGATGGTTTCGGCGAGGTGCATCTGCTGGGGCCGGACGGCATCGAGTTCGCCTGTCGCAACGGCACCAAGATGGACCTGCTGCGGCGGGTCAGTGCGCTCGGCAGCATCGTCGAGGATATCGAGATCGTGCCGCCGACCCTGGAGGACGTCTACAACCGGTTCAGCGAAGCGGCGGAACCGCAATGAAGGTGATCCTGATCCTCGCCGACAAGGAAATCCGCGACGGGCTCAGGAACCGCTGGGTGCTGGGCACCATCCTGTCGTTTGCCGGGCTCGCGCTGTCGCTGGCATTTCTGGGCTCCGCACCGGTTGGCACCACCCGCGCCGGCGAGCTGACGGTGGCGGTTGCCAGCCTTTCCAGCCTGACCGTCTATCTGATGCCGCTGATCGCGCTGATGCTCAGCTTCGATGCGCTGGTGGGCGAACTGGAGCGGGGCACCATGCTGCTGCTGCTGAGCTATCCGGTGACCCGCTGGCAGGTGGTGCTCGGCAAGTTCCTGGGCCATCTGGCGATCCTCGCGGTGGCCGTGCTGATCGGCTATGGCAGCGCCGGGCTGCTGCTGGTCTGGTCGGCGGATTGGCGCCTCGAAGGGGTCGGTGCCTATCTCGCCATGATGGGGAGCTCGGTGCTGCTCGGCGGGGTGTTCGTGGCCCTCGGCTACCTGGTCAGCGCACTGGCCCGCGAGCGCAGTGCGGCGGCCGGCTGGGCGCTCGGTCTCTGGCTGTTCGCGGTGGTGCTCTACGATCTGGCCTTGCTGGCGATTGTCGTCACCGCTGGTGATGCGCTCGGTGCCGGGCAGTTCGTGGCCCTGCTGCTGGCCAGCCCGACCGACGCCTACCGCATCCTCAACCTGATCGGCAACGAGGCGGTGGCGGCCGTCGCCGGTCTCGCCGGGGCCGCCGCCAAGGCCGGCATCGGCAGTCTCGCTCCGGTCTCGGCCATGCTGGTCTGGCTGGCGCTGCCACTGGTCGCCACGCTGACCGTGTTCCAGCGGCGGGAGCTCTGAGATGCGGAGGCTCGCGCTGCTGCTCGTCCTGGTTCTGGGCGCCGGGCTCGCCGGCTGCGGCGAGGCGGAGCAGCCCAAGCCACCGCCACGCTCCTGGGATCGCGACGCGCTCGGCTACTACTGCAACATGGTGGTGGTCGAACACAGGGGTCCCAAGGCGCAGATCTTCCTGAGCGGGCGAGAGGATCCCTTGTGGTTCACCTCGGTGCGCGACGGCATCGCCTTCTCGCGATCCAAGGAGGAGCCCGGGCGCATTCTCGCCTTCTACGTCAACGACATGGGCAGCACCGACTGGGACCAGCCCAGCGACAAGAGCTGGATCGACGCCGAGACCGCCTGGTACGTGATCGGCAGCAGCAAGCGGGGCGGCATGGGGATGCCGGAAGCGGTTCCCTTCAAGGACCGGGACAAGGCCGAGGCCTTCGCCCGCAAATATGGCGGACGCGTGGTCAGGTTCGACGAGATCCCGGACGACTACATCTTTTCCACCAGCGAACCGGCGCCCGAGGTGCCGCAAGGATGAACCGGGCCGGGATGCGCATGTCCCGAAGACAGCATCTCCCTGATCTGAAGAGAGGTCGGTGATGACGGCAGGAGGTATCGGAAGACGGCGGGTGATCCGGCTGATGGCGGCGGCCGGCGGGCTGGCGGCAGGCGGCTCCGTGCTGGCACTGGCAGGCACGGGCGGCCAGCCCCTCGCGGAGATCTGGCGCGGTTCGGCGCTCGGAGCCGAGGCCTCGATCACCCTCTATCACGAGGACCGGGCGGAGGCGCGGCGGCTGCTGCGTGCGGCGGTGGCCGAACTGCGCAGGCTGGAGGCGGTGTTCAGCCTCTACCGGCCGGATTCCGCCCTGTCGCGTCTCAACCGGGCGGGCCGGCTCGCCGTGCCACCGCTCGAAATGGTCGAGTTGCTGGCGATCGCGCGCTCCTTCGCCGAACGCACCGGCGGCGCGTTCGATCCCACCGTGCAGCCCTTGTGGCAGGTCTATGCCGCGCATTTCGCGACCGCCGGCGCCGATCCCGCGGGCCCGCCCGAAGCGGCCATCACCGCTGCCAGGGCGCGTGTCGGCTGGCGCCATCTGCGGGTCGAATCGGCCGAGGTGGCCTTGGCTCGCGCCGGCATGGCAGTCACCCTGAACGGCATCGCTCAGGGCTATATCACCGATCGGGTGGCCGATCTCCTGAAGCGGGAGGGGATGGGTTCGGTGCTGGTCGATCTCGGCGAGATCCGCGCCCTCGGTCGCCATCCCGAAGGACGCCCTTGGCAGGCCGGCATCCGCGATCCGCGTGAGGCCGGGGCGCTGTTGCGCAGGGTGGCGCTCGAGGATCGGGCGCTGGCGACCTCGGCCGGGTCGGGAACCCGTTTCGACCGTTCCGGCCGTTTTCACCATCTGTTCGACCCGCGCAACGGGCGCAGCGCGCAGCGCTATCTCAGCGTTTCGGTACTGGCGCCCCGGGCGACCGTCGCCGACGCGCTGTCGACCGCCCTCTACGTCATGTCGCCCGAGGAACGCGAGGCGCTGCGCGGCCGGCTGACCGAGGTTGTCGCCTGGATCCTGCACAGGGACGGGCGGCTCGAGCTCTGGCGGGCCTGAGACTGCATCAGCCGGCCAGGAGCGCCGCCGCCGAGCTGCCGGCGATGTCGAGCCCGATGGCCATGGCGGCGAGGCCGATCCCCACTCGCAGCCAGACGTTGAAGCGGGTCAGCGAGCGCGCCGACCAGACCAGCGGCACCGCCAGCACCATGCTCAGGGTCGCCATGCCGACGATCGAGCCGGCACCGAAGATGGCGATGTAAAGGAGCGCCAGCAGGGGCGAGCCGAGGCTGGTCGCGAGCAGCACCACCAGCGGTGCCGAGCCGGCGAGGCCGTGGACGAGGCCCACCAGCAACGCCTTCCAGGGCGGGCCCTCCGGGTGCCGATGGTGGTGGGCGCGGGGGTCGTGACCCGCCGCCTCGCCGGCATGACTATGGGCGTGCAGGTGCCAGCGACCATCACCATGATGATGGAGATGGAAGTGGACCCGCTCGCGGCGCATGCGCCACAGCAGGCGCCCGCCCAGCAGCACCAGCATGACGCCGACGGCCAGCTCGACGCTGCTGGCGAACAGCTTGCCGATGCCGATGCCGAGCAGAACGGCGCCGCCGGCGACCACCAGCAGGGTCAGCGTGTGGCCCATCCCCCAGAAGGCGCCGTAACGGGTGATGCGACCGATCCGGCTTTCCCGCTCGACCAGGCTGGCGACAGCGGCCACATGATCCGCCTCCAGCGCGTGCTGCATGCCGATCAGAAAGCCGAGTGCCAGGATCGAAAGGAGCATCGGGCAGCCATCTCGAAGGGAAGGTGCGGGGCAGCGCTGCTGCGGAACGCCCGCGGCTTACGCGGCGACGAGCTCCGTGGCAAGCGGGTTTGCGGGGGGGCCGCCGGCGCGGCGCACCGGCGGGCCGAGGGTCAGAGGCGGAAGCTGGAGCGGGCGCGATGGGTCTGGGCGCCGGGGCGCCAGTCCTGGCGCCGGCAGACCGAGAAGGCGCCGAGCCGCACCGGCTCGCTGGCGAGGCAGCCGGCCACCGCGTCGAGTCCGTCATCCCGGCAGCTGGCACCCGGGCGCCATTCCCGCATTTCGGTGATGAACGGAGTCTGCCAGACCCGCCTGTGCGCATGCAGACGGCGGGCCGCCAGGACCGGATCGAAGGCGTCGAGAATGCGCCGTTCCTTGGCGATGGTGCTGACATGCTCGCGCACGCTGATCGCCGCCCGCATCTTGGCGATCTCGCGACGCAGAAGGGCCGGCAGGAACTTGCCGAGCCCGTTGGTCTCGACGGTGATCGACGGAAGCTCGAGGGCGGCAGCGAAGCGCGCCACTTGGCGACACATGGCGGTCGCCTCGTCGTCATCGGGCCCCTCGAGCCGCGCCTCCAGGTAGCGGATGTCGTGGAGGTGGAAATGCCCCGCCTCGTCCACGAAGAGCGCGGCGACCACGCTGGCGTCGCCGCCGCCGGGCCGGCCCATCGCCGGATCCCACCAGCAGCTCGCCGAGATCATGCGCTTGTCGCCGATGCGCAGCAACAAGGTGCGGTTCGCCTCGGTGACCGAGATCTCTTCCTCGTAAGCGATCAGCTTGTCGGGATCGAGGCGCACATCGTGCAGCGGGGTGGGCTGCAGGAGCATCTGGCTGCGGAAGCGGGCGGGCCCGGTTTCGCTGCGGATGCGCTCGATCTCCTCGTTGGGAAAGCGCTCCGGCCAGCGGCTCCGGCCCTGCTCGTCGAGGATCGGCAGCACCAGCCGCTCGAAGCCGGCGAGAAACGGCCGCTCTTCCCCGTATTCCGGCATCGCCTTGTCGCCGTAGATCGAGTGGTAGTGGTGCGGGGTGCCGATGTAGAGCATGGTGCCGCCGGGAGAGAGCACGAAGGACAGCTCGTTGAGGCGTTCGCGCAGATCGGCCCGCTTTGCGGGCGTATCGCAGTTGCGCGGCACCTCGACATCGTCGCAGACGATGACATCGGCGCGGGCGCCGGTGATGTTGGCGGTGATGCCGCGGGCCATCACCGAGGGATCCCGATGGTCGACATTGCGCTCCACCGTCAGATGGTCCGCCGCCCAGGAGGTCAGGCGCCCGGGCAGCAGTTTCCTGACCAGGGGGTGGCGCTCGATGATGCGGCGGATGTTGCGGGTCATGCGGGTCGCCAGCGACTGCTCGGCCGAGACCACCAGAAGCCGCAGATCGGGATTGCGCATCAGCAGCCAAGCACAGAACAGGCCGGTCAGCGTCGACTTGCCGGCGTTGCGGAAGACCATCAGCAGCAGGCGCGTGCGCCGGCGATCCCAGCAATCCTCCAGCCAGCGCGCGATCTGGGTGTGCAGTTCGGGAGTGGGAAAGCGCTGGACGACATTCCACAGCCAGACGAACTGGCGAAAGGTGTGAGGACCGGAGAGGACATGCGCGCGATCCGCGAGACGCGTTCCTCTGCGGCCGGCAGCGAAAGCCTCGCTGCCGGCGGTCGGCGAGATGACCATCGGCCCGCTCAGCCGAGCAGGTTTCGGCGTGCCCCCAGACCGGCACCGAGGGACCGTCTGCCGAGGCCGAACAGGCTGGTGCCTCGCTCGAGCAGATTGCGCTTGCGGCGCGTGCCGAAGGTATCGCGCAGGGCACGCAGATCGAGGGCCAGGGCATCGCGGCGCTGCCGCTGCGAGCGTTCCGCTTCGCGCTCGAGACCGCGCAGAATGGCGTCGAAGGAGCCGCCTCCGGCGACGCCGGCGGCACCGGCCCGCGCCCGCTCGGCGGCGAGACGGCGGCGCAGGAGATCCTCCGACTTCTGCCGCTGTTCCTCGAACCGCTGCAGCAGCGCCTTCTTGCGGCGCTTTTCCTCCTTGCGGAGATCCTTGTCGGCACGCTTCTGCGCTTCGCGCTGGCTCTTCATCCAGGTTAACATTTCAGCCATCATCATCCGCCACCGGGAGGGAGAC